>JBEKOZ010000725.1:0-5121 GCA_049521275.1 Bryobacteraceae bacterium
CGGCATTTATTGGGGTCGGCGGGGTGGACTTCTTTGTTGCCGGAGACGATTGATTGGAAGGTTTCGACGGCTCTTTGTTCGGCTTCGATAATGAGTTCGCGCAGTGCGGCCGGGGTTTGCCATTCTCCTAACTCGAGGCCGGGGATCGCGTGCCAGCCTTCCCACGTGATGGGCTGGCGGAGGGAACAGAAAAACATCCCGGCGGGTTCGAGGCCGAAGAAGCGCTCCGTTGCCAGGAGATAGAGGCCGCCTTGCACGCCAGGGTCTCGAAGGCGATCGCGGATTCGCGTGGATGGGCTGTATTTGTAATCGATGACGACTGCTTGTTTGTTGGGCCCGGTGTCGAGGCGGTCGATACGGCCGGCGATGGACAGTTCGGGAGTGAGAGCAATTTGAAACTGCTGTTCGGTTTGGCTGGGCCAGTCGAGTGGCCATTGGCGGTCCGTTTGAAACGCCTCGAAATGGCGCCGGAGTTCGAGGCGCACGGCCTCGGTGCGGTAGCCGCGAGGGATGTTGTTTTTTTTGCAGGCTGCTTCAAAGACCGGATCGAAGGAACCTTCGGCGATGGCCTGGTGCAGGATGCTGCCTTGGAGCAGGATGTCGAGACGGTCGCGCGGCTTTTTCGGGCGCGCGCGAAGCTGCAACGTTCTGGCGGCAAAAAACTGGAACGGGCATTGGAGGAAAGATTCGATCGAAGTCGGGGAGAGTTTGGCATGCATGGCTCCGAGCGAGGGAGGGATTTGCTCTGGCAGGGCATGGCTCTGCTCCACTCGCTTGGGGAGAATGCGCGTGGTGCTCGCGGGAGTTCCTTCTTCTGCGAGCAAGGAGGAGCGGATGATGGCGTCGCCTCTCTCGTTAAAGCGGGGGTAGCTGAGAATCGTTTCTTCCGTGGCACGGGTGGTGGCCAGCTCGAAGAGAGACTGGTCGCGCCAGGTAAGGCCGGGGACGAAGGCGATTTTGAATTGGCACTCGCGGGCTTCTTCGACTTCTAGGACCTCGACTACGTTGCTGCGGTGGTCTGGGACGCGGAATTTTTCTGACTTGATGGTGGCTTCGGCGTGCGGCCAGAAGTCTGCGAGCGGGAGTTCGAGGTCGTCCAGCGCCTGCGCGGCGTTATCGAGGGCCGTATCAAAGGCAGCCAGCGCGGCGGTGGTGGAGCGCCGGATTTGGAGTTGCTCTTGGTCGATTGGATGTGGGATCAGGGTGCGGAGGGTTTTCAGGCGGGCTGCCCACGCGGTGGGAGTCAGGCTGTCGGTTTTCCAAGGATCCAGGGCAGACAGTGGGCCGCCTGCCGGCAGACCAATGGCAGGAAGGCGTTCGCGCAGGGCGAAGTCCAGGCGGTCGCCTTCGGGGGTTGCGCCCAGGCCATTGACGGGCATGCGGAGAAGCGGCAACAGGTCGGCGAGGTTCCATCCGGTCAGCAGGGAACGGACGATGCCGGTGATGTACTGGATGGCGGGATGCGCGGAGAGCGCGGAAGTGAAGTGAAAGCGGGCGGGGATGCCAAAACGCGCTAGCGTGCTTTCGAGCGCGGCGGCGTAGGGATCGCGGACGCCGAGGAGAATGCCCATTTCCCGAAACTCGCGGCCGCTCGCGTGGTGTTCGAGGATTCGGGCGGCGATTTGCTCCAACTCGCGATCGAGAGAAAGGGCGGAGAAGGAAGAAGTAGCCAGTAGCCAGTACCCAGTAGCCAGGATAACGCAGCGCCTACTGGGTACTGGCTACTGGCTACTCCCTTTCAGGGCTTCGGCGCTAGCTGTGGGGGGATCTCACCCATCATCTTTTGGAATTTCTCGCGCTGGGCGGGGTCGAGTTCGTGGAGGATTCTCATTTTCCCGGTGGCGCGAATGTCGTCCTGCTGGTCCTGCACGCTTTGATAATAGTGGCGGTAGTCGTCGAGGATCAGGGAGATTTTTTCGGTTTGGGCGGGCGTGAGATTCAGGTCCGTGCGAAATTTCTGAAGAACCGCTTCCTTCGAGGCGGGGGCCGCGGAGCGGTGCAGAAGCTGGTGCAGGCCGAATTTCATGGAGACGGCGCCAGTGGCGGCTCCGGCGAGAAACACCAGCAAAAGGGTGGAGAAAATTCTCGGGTTATGCCAGGTGGCGCGCCCGGCGGCGGTCATTGAACTTGCTGCCATGGCGCTACTGCTCCCGATAGGTGACAAGATTGACCAGAACGGAGTCGTTATCGGGGAGCCCGGCCGCGGAGATCATCTGGTCGTCGGCGGAGGCCGCCACGCCGACCACGATCGGCTGCTCGGCGTAACGCTCTGAGGAGACCAGGTAGAAGCTGAACAGAAACGCCAGGGCCATGGCGGCCAGAGCGATGCGGCGGCCAAAGGCCGAATCGAAAAAGAGCGCCCAGATAGAGACCGGCCGCTGCGCTTCAATCCGCTCCATGACGCGCGCGTAGAAGCCGGGGCGCGGCTCCGGCGCGGTTGCGGGCGCACGCAGGGCGCGGAGCATGGACGCCTGCCGGCGCATGACGGCGACTTCGCCGCGGCATTCCTGACATTCCGCGAGATGGGCGGCTGCCGGACCACTAAGATTCGCTTCCGCCAGCACCTCTTCGAGATGATCTTGAATCAAGCGATGCATAATATCTTCCCTCTAAATTTACTGCTACTACGCGCGGGTCTTTGCCCGCTGTTTTCTTACGAACGAATCCGGTTCAACCGCTGAGCCGCTTTCAGCAGCTTCTGGCGGGTCCGGAATAATTTTACCTTTATCGTATTCTCATTCAAACCGGTCATGGAGGCCAACTCCTCGACCGAATGCCCTTCCACTTCCTTGAGCAGGATCAGGTTGCGATCCTCCTCGGAAACCTTGGAAAGAAGTTTCGTCACCAGGTCGCGCTGGGCGAGCCGCTTGTCGATGGGAGCGGCGGGATCGACGGCCGGATCGGACGCTTCTATACGCTTGGCGTCCTCTTCTGAAAAATCGCTTTCGTAGACCAGCTTCCGGACGCGCTTTTTGCGCAGGTAATCGTAACACTCGTTGACGGTGATCTTATAAATCCAGGTGAGCAGCGACCAGCTCATCCTGAGCCTGGATGCGCCGGACGAGATCCGCTTCTTCGCTGGTCTTGTGGTCCACTCGGGTCCTGGTCCGGGTCCGTTCGCCGGCAGCGGGGAACGGGATGGCTTCTAAAAGGCCGCTCATATCTAATTCTTCCGACGCGGCCCCAATAGAAGGGGTTTCAACAAGTTCCCCGGTTTCACGCAGGTTCCGGGTCCTGAAACCCATTGTCCGACAGACCGCCCCCATAGTACAATTGGAATGAGGGAAAACCCAAATGGTTCAACTGACAGAGACCGCGATCAGCAAAGTGCGGGAGATTCTAGACACGCAGGAGCCGAAACCGGCCGGGCTGCGGATTGCCGTGGTGGGCGGAGGCTGCTCAGGCTTCAGCTATTCGATGGCCTTCGAGAATAGCCCCGGGATGCTGGATAAGACCTACGCGTTCGACGGATTGAAGGTATTCGTGGACCAGGCGAGCCTGCTGTACCTGGACGGGGCGCAGGTGGATTTCGTGGAGACGCTGGAAGGGTCGGGGTTCAAGTTCAATAATCCGAACGTGAAGTCGACGTGCGGGTGCGGCAGCTCCTTCAGCGCATAAATTTTCGGCAGCGCATAAATATTTCGTCCGCAAGCACCAAAAAGAGCGCTCTCCCGGCGAGAATGGGGGTAGCGCTCTTTTTCTGTCCCGACGCAAACCAATATGCTCAATAAATTGCTCACGGAACAGGCTTATGCGGCCTCGGCACGCATCGGGGAGCTTTCGACCGTCGAAATGCTGGCGGTGATGAATGCGGCCGATGCCGGGATCGCGGCGGCGGTCGAGCGGGAGATCCCGCGGATCGCGGCGGCCGTGGACGCGATTGCGGCCAAGCTCGACCTGGGCGGCCATTTGACCTATATAGGCGCCGGGAGCAGCGGTCGACTGGGGGTTCTGGACGCGGCCGAGTGTCCGCCGACCTTCAACGTCCCGCCGGATCTGGTTCGCGGGATCATTGCCGGAGGCGAAAAGGCGCTGAGCAGAGCCAGTGAGACGACCGAAGACGATCCGGAAGCAGGGGCTCGGGATTTGCTCGCTTCGGGATTCGGACCGGGCGACGCGCTGGTCGGCATTGCGGCAAGTGGGCGGACTCCTTATGTACTGGGAGCGGTGTCGGCGGCGCGGAAAATGGGAGCGCTTACGGCGGGGATCAGCTGCACGCCGGATTCGGAGCTATCGCGGGCGGTGGAGTTTCCGATGGAGCCGAAGCCGGGGCCGGAGATTCTGACCGGGTCGACCAGGCTGCGGGCGGGAACGGCGACGAAGATGGTGCTCAACATGATCAGCACGGGGGTGATGATCCGGCTGGGGTATGTGTACGGGAACCTGATGGTGAACGTGCAGCCCACCAACACGAAGCTGGAGGATCGGGCGCGGCGTATCATCGAGCAAGCGGCGGAAGTCTCGGCGGAGCGCGCGGCGGAACTGCTGGAGGAGTCGGGACGCAGCGTGCGCACGGCGATCGTGATGGCGAAAAGAGGAGTCTCCAGGGAAGAGGCGGAAGCGCTGCTTCGGAGTGCGGGCGGGAGAATCGCTGAGGCGCTGAACATTCATGGATAAATTCTTAATTCAAGGCGGGACGCCGCTCGAGGGTGAGATCGCGGTGAGCGGGTCGAAAAATTCGGCGCTGCCGGCGCTGGCGGCTTCGCTGTTGACGGGCGAGAAGGTCGTCCTGGGGCGGATTCCGAAGGTGCGGGATATTCGCACCATGGAAAAACTGCTGGCGCATACCGGGGCGATCGTCAAGCATGAGCGGGGATGCGTGATCGTCGAGGCGGCGGAGCTGGGGCGGCCGGAGGCTCCGTACGAAGTGGTCAAGACGATGCGCGCGTCGAGCCTGGTGCTGGGTCCGCTGGTGGCGCGCTGCGGGCGGGCGAGGGTTTCGCTCCCCGGGGGATGCGCGATCGGGTCGCGGCCGATCAATCTGCATGTTTCGGGGCTCGAAAGGCTGGGCGCGACGGTGCGGCAGGAGCACGGCTACATTGAGGCGGAGGCGCCGAACGGGCTGCAGGGCGCGGAGGTTTCCTTCGACCGCATTACGGTCACGGGTACGGAAGATCTGCT
>JBEKOZ010000726.1:0-3031 GCA_049521275.1 Bryobacteraceae bacterium
GGCGGCGAATCCAGGCGTGGAAGCGCGCCGGATATCGAATCGAAATGGTGTATCTTAAGCTTCGGAGTTCGCAATTAGCGCTGCGACGCGTTGCGGCCCGAGTGCGGCAAGGCGGTCACGATGTCCCGAAATCGGACCTAGTACGGCGCTTCGTGCGAAGCTGGGATAATTTTCAGCGCGTGTACCGGCCGTTGGCCGATGCCTGGGCCATTTACGATAATTCGGACCGTGAACCGCAACTACTGGAGAGAGGACCTTGAAAGCAAAGAAAAGACGTCCAGCACCAAGTTTTGCTGCGGGAGTCGGACAGGCGCTGCGCAAGGCCGCCAAGGATGCGGCAAAGACGGCGCGGATGCACGGAACACCCTTGTACGTGTGGGAAAACGGAAAGGTCGTCGCGAAGAAGCCTTAAGATCCGTAAATGCTGGGTTGGTCTGGTGCATGGCGGATCGGCTGACAGTCTTGGGGTTTGGGTAAGGTAATGGCTATGGCCAGTTCGATCGTTTCAACAGCTCCCGACATCATGGGCGGAACCCCGGTGTTCCCCGGCACATGCGTTCCCGTTCAAACGCTCCTGGATTACATTGAAGCCGGCGACACCATAGGCGATTTTCTGGAAGGCTTTCCGTCCGTTTCGCGTGAGCAAGTCATCGCCTTTCTCGAGCGCGGCGCAAAGCTGGCCGTTACCGAAGCCGCTTGAATTTTTTGCTCGTTCTATAAGACGCGCGCGCCACCGATGGTGAAGCGCTCAATTCGAGGGATGTCATTCTCTCTTGGCCTCCCCTTATCGCAGGCCTCGACGTAGCGCTCAAGTTCGCCCATCGTAATATAGGTCCGAGCGCCATCCTTTTGGATTCAGATGGCGCCCTTGCCGATCCGGTGATACAGCTGCGCGCGGCTCATGCGGAGAATTCGGCTGGCTTCCGAGACTTCAAATCGCAGCGCCGATAATGGGCTAATGAGTTGTTCCATGGCGTTGCGTTTGGCAGCCATCACACCGGATGAGTCGGCACGAGGACTCTAATAGTTTGAACCGCGGCGCTCGAAGTGAATTACTCGGCTCACGGAAGGCGGGGCGTTGCCGCTGATGTCGTCTGTCACTGGATGCTCCGCAATCACGATGGGCCCGCCTGCGAAGTTACGGCAGCGTATGGGCCATTACCATACGGCGTTTCGTGCGAAAGCGCCGACGAATGCCGATCAGATGACGGGCAACGCGGGTGATTGAAGGCCACGCCGCCGCGCATTGCATTGACCCGCGCCGCGACCGCGGCGAGGCACCCAGCCGCCCATCCGTACGCTATCGAGTTCGAGGCTCATGGGCTTGCGTTCGCTTCCAGCTTGCTTGGCTATGAGGGATGGCAGACCGATCTGCACCTGGAACGGCTCCGAGCAAGTCCCCATGCGAAGAATTTCCCCTGGCTGAGAAAGTCTTAGAGGGCGGTCCGTCCCAAAATTACCGACACAAATTTTCGTACGAATTTCGTACGAAGATTCTGGCTATCCGATAAGTCCTTGATTTAATGGCGCTCCCTACGAGATTCGAACTCGTGTTACAGCCTTGAGAGGGCCGTGTCCTAGGCCTCTAGACGAAGGGAGCGACGGTTAAGGGTCTCTAGCGCCGTAGCCCTGAGAGGGCTGGTAGTATACGGACCAATTTTTTTGACTCAAGCGGAACCGCCCTTTTTGAACGTACCGTCGACGCAAATCCCGCATGTCGCGATTCCACGCCCCGAGCATGTGATATCGCGCAGCTCCATCTCGCCCAATGCCCTCAAGGTCCTTTACCGGCTAAAAGATGCCGGCTACCAGGCTTTCTTGGTCGGGGGAGCCGTGCGCGACCTGCTGTTGGGCATCACGCCGAAGGATTTCGACGTGGCCACCAACGCACTGCCTGAAGAGGTGCGCCGGCTGTTCCGCAACTGCCGCCTCATCGGCCGGCGCTTTCGCTTGGCGCACGTGCATTTCGGCAGCGAGATCATCGAGGTCGCGACGTTCCGTGCCGCTGCCGCCCCGGAGCGCGAGGACGCCGAGGACGAGGATGCCGAGGGCGATGGAAACCTGGAGGAGGGCGGCCAGGTCGAGCCTGCACCGGTTGCGGATTCGACGCACCGCGCGTTCGATACGCGCGGGCGCATCCTGCGCGACAACATCTATGGGACGATCGAGGAGGATGTCTGGCGGCGCGACTTCGCGGCGAACGGCCTCTACTACAACATCGACGACCTCTCCATCTGGGATTTCGTCGGCGGCGTGGCCGATGTCAAGGCGAAGCGGCTGCGGCTCATCGGCGATCCCGAGGCTCGGTATCGCGAAGATCCGGTTCGGATGCTGCGCGCCGTGCGCTTCGCGGCGAAGCTCGATTTCTCGATCGATCCGGAGACCGAGCGGCCCATTCGCGGTCTCGCGTATCTGCTCGACGGCGTGCCTCCGGCCCGGCTGTTCGATGAGTGCCTGAAGCTCTTCTTGTCGGGCTTCGGTGCGAAGGCGTTCGGTCTGCTGCAGAAGTATGGGTTGTTCGAGCACCTGTTCCCGTTGCCGGCCGCTGCTTTTGAGCTGCCGCCGTATGCTTACGCGCGCGAGATGCTCGAATTGGGGCTTGCCAATACTGACGCACGGATCCTCGCCGACAAGCCGGTGACGCCCACGTTCTTGTTCGCGGTCTTGCTGTGGGGCGCGGTGCTGCGCGAGCTCAACGAACGGCAGGCAGGCCCGGCGCCGGATATCGCGCAGCTCATGCAGGCTTGCGACGCGGTGCTCAAGGCGCAGCAATCGCGCGTCGCGATACCGCGGCGTTTCGCCGTGCCCATGCGCGAGCTGCTCATGCTCCAGCCGCGGTTCAATCGGCGCGGCGGCATCAAGGCTCTGAGCTTGCTGCAGCACCCGCGCTTCCGCGCCGCCTACGACTTCCTGCTGCTCCGGGCGCAGGTCGGCGTTGCGGATCCGGAGCTCGCGCAGTGGTGGACCCAGATCCAGTTGCTGCCCCAGGAGGAGCGCGTCGCGCTCGTGCAGGCGCGCCCTCAAGATTCGT
>JBEKOZ010000727.1:0-3027 GCA_049521275.1 Bryobacteraceae bacterium
AAAACATCGGAGACGATTACGACTTCGGAAACTTGGGCACCAACCCACAGCTCTATGCGCCGTATCTCGACCTAAAAACCAATCAATCGTCGCCCGATTTGCAGACTTTCGCGAATCTGGTGCAGGTCATCAATCAACCGTCGAGCAGCAGCTTCACCGACGCCCAGTTCATCGCCGCCCTGGAGCAGTATATGGACCCGCGGATGTTCCTGACCTACGCGGCGACGGAAAATGTTCTCGCCGAAGGCGACGGACTGGTGGGCGGCATCGTCGGAATGAATAATTTCGATTTGTACCAGTTTCAAGGGACCACGATTTATACGCTCTTCCCCTGGGACCAGACCAATACGTTTTCGAGCACCGGCCGGGACATTTTCCTCGGATTCACCATCCCCGTCGATGCGGCCCATCCCAACATCAACGTGCTGGCGGCCCGTCTCATCGCTATTCCCGGCTATCAGAACTTCTATATGGATCAGATCAACCGGGCAGCGGGACTCTTCGGCGGCCCCGGCGGGTGGGCGGATTCGGAATACGCTCGCGAGTACAACGTGATCGACGCGGCCGCCTCCAACGATCCGAATAAGCAATGTCCGTTTGGCGATGGCACCCTGACCCCTTGCGGCACTGCGGATTTTCAGGCCGGAGTCGCCCTGGATCAAGGGTTTCTCGCGGGGCGGGCAGCGTCCGTCCTGGCGGAGATCGCGGCCAACGGCTACCAGGTTCCCACCACGGATCCGGTGATCCAGACGGTATCGACCACCGAGCTTACCAGCTCATCCGGGATGAGCCCCGGCGCGCTGGTTCAAGTGAACGGATCATTGTTCGGTGCGAGCGCCGCGGCCAGCCAATATCCGTTGCCGTTCTCGCTGGCAAATACCTTCGTCGCCATTGAGGGCGTGCGCGCGCCGCTGTTCCTTACTTCCTCAGGCCAGATCGAACTCCAAGTCCCGTGGGACATTCCCCTCGGCGATGCGACCGTGGTCGTGTCGGTCGACGGAACCATGAGCAACTCATTCGCTTCCATCATGCAACCCGCCACGCCCTCGATGATCGCCGTCACCCATGCCGACGGCACTTTGATCACCACCGCATCCCCGGCGGCTGGAGGCGAAGTCATTGTCATCTATATGAGCGGGCTCGGCGCCGTCAACGCGGAACCGGTCCTCGGCGCGGCGGCGCCGGCCATTCCGCTCTCGAGCGTGACGACTGCGCCCCAGGTCTCGCTCGGCAACACTCCGCTAACCGTGCTGTTTGCCGGTCTCACTCCCGGAACTGCCGCCATATACCAGGTGAATGCGGCTCTGCCTCCATCTTTAGGGCCAGCCGGATCGGCGACGCTCACCGTTTCGACGGCCTCAACACCGCTGTCGGTTCAGTAATAAGTTTCTTCCTTTGTGTGCTTTGCGACTTTCCGCGAAAATGCTTCGTTCGTTCCTTCGTGTACTCTTCCATCAGAAGGGGTCTTCACAAAGCTCCTTTGATTTTCCTCGCGAGGGATTGTCGTATTGCGATGGTGCTGAGCTTCCGGAGGCCCTCAAAGCCTTGCGGCTACCAACTATAAGTATGGGGTCGACGGAAGAGTTTTGGGATCGATCCTGATAATATTCTGGGAGAGCGGAGAGCAATGATCGCCGTACCCATTGGGTTTCAGAGGGCTGTGCATCGAAAGCGTGGAGCGCCGGCGCCCGAAAGGCGTCGCTAAGACTAGCGCAAGAGACAGTCTGATCCATTGGCGGCCGGGTGATGAGAGTCACCCGGCCGCGCACGAATTCTCCAAAGGCCGTAGTGTTTTTTGCCTGGCTAAACGGTCTTCAACTGGAACTGGGTGAGCGTATTCTGCTGCGCTGCTGTCAGGATCTGAAAAAAGCTTGCGTTCGCCTGCGCCCCTAACGCGCGTTTCTGAGCGCCCAGAGCGCCAATCGCAGCCGAGGCGTGATTAATGGTCGTAGCGTTATTGGACTTCACCGCGTCACTCAAAGCGTCGTGGGCCGACTGCACCTGGGTACGAAGCGCGGTCTTGGCCGAAATGGCGGCCGAGAAAATGCTATTCGCCTGTTGCTGCTGAGTCGGCGTCAGGGACAGCAGCGTCGACAGAAAGCCGATGTATTTCGCCTGTTTGGCCGCCGTCTTGGGAACTTTGTAGGCATACTTGGCGCGGCCATATTTGCTGCTGTATTTCATGGCTTTGTGTGGCGACAAAATGCGGGTTGGCGCGGAAGCCTTGGCATCACTTTGGCTTTGCGCAAATGCTTCACCGGCCAGCAGAGCTGTTCCGGGAAGTAAAACCATCTGTCTTCGATTCAAAGTTGTTCCCTCCAAAAGCTGATTTAAAATGCGCCTACTCGCGGAATGTTTCGTAGCCTAAGACGCGGGTTGCTCGATGGCAGTTTACCAGAAATTAATATTGGCATTGGTGTGCCTTTTGGCATATTTTGACCCACTGGCGCGCGCCGGAGTTTGATGTCATCCTATCTCCATGCTTCGTCTGGCAGCTCTGGCCGCATCGACGGCCCTCTCACTGAACGCGGCTGATCTGGACAGGATCCAGCGTGTCGAGAATGGGCTTCGTCCGCCGGTCACGATCAAGGGTCAGCCGGTCGCAACGATGACCATAGCCGAGCGGCTGAAGTTCTATCACGTGCCCGGCGTCAGTGTCGCCCTGATCAACGGCGGTAAGGTCGAATGGGCGCGCGGCTACGGTCTGACCTCGGCGGATGGCGGCAAGCCGGTTACGGCGGAGACACTCTTTCAGGCGGCGTCGATCAGCAAGCACGTGGCTGCAATGGTAGCGCTGCATCTGGTGGACGCGGGGAAGCTTTCGCTCGACGAAGACGTCAATCTGAAACTCCGTTCATGGAAGGTGCCGGACAGCGAGTTTACAAAGACCGAAAAGGTGACCCTCCGTCGCCTGTTGAACCATAGCGCGGGACTCACGGTGCATGGATTCCCGGGGTATGAGGCGGGAACGCCCGTGCCGACGCTGGTCGAGGTGCTGGATGGAAAGAAACCTGCCAATACCGAACC
>JBEKOZ010000728.1:0-3025 GCA_049521275.1 Bryobacteraceae bacterium
ACCGGCCGTCGGCAGCCGGGACGCGCATAGCAGTGCAACCCTGGCGCCTCCCCCAGCGCCTATCCGCTACATGAGTGGCACTTCGACATCTGTGACCTTCCAGAAAGGCGCCGAGCAGATTCCGCCGGAGAAGGAAAAAACAAACTGGGGCGCAAACGGCAAAATCGCATTGCTCGGGCAGCCTCCCGTTCTAACCACGGTTCTTCAGCAAGCTCAAGCTGCAGGCAAAATCACCTGGATTCGGTGGGAAACAATCAGCGGCAAGCAAGCCGCCGTCTATTCATTCGCTGTGGATAAGAAAAACACGCACTATGCGGTGAACTATTGCTGCTTTCCGGAAATGAGTCAGGCAGGACCGATGACGATGCGCGGAGGATCTGGGAGCGGTGCTGGAACGGCGCCGCCGGGCGGTACCGGCATGGGCAATTACCTGACCAATGCCACATGGAGGAATCTGAAGCTGACAGTGCCCTACCACGGCCAGGTATTCGTCGACCCCGACTCCGGAATCATTGTCCGCCTCGACACCGAGGCCGAATTCAAATCGTCGGAATTGGTTCGCCAGGAAAACCAATGCATCAACTATGGCGTGGTGACGGTTGGCGACAAACCGCTGGTTCTCCCGGTGAGAGCCTTCATCGACACGCTGGCACTCCCCTATGGCGATGACGAAAAAGGCAGGACAGTCCTGCGCCACACCCTGTTCACCACCGACTATAAAAACTACGAATTGGCCGGCGCGGCGCATTGATTGCAGCAAGACTTGCCTTCACATCGATTCGAAAACCGCGTGCGGCAGCAGGCACATCGCTGTCTCACATTGCACCTGGTCATTTGCCTTGAATGCGTTCCTCACTTGACCACATCGATGGCTGCCGCACCGAGCGCCAGCTGCGAAAATACCTGCGTCCAATCAGCGAATGCCCGAATCGCGCTGGGGCGCAATGTCTTATCCGGCACAACAACCGTGTCGCCGGGATTCAACCGCAGTTGGCTAAACCCACTCACAAAATAGTTCTTGTCGACGGCGGTGCGGCTGATCACGGAGCCGTCGGCGCGAATCACAAATGCGTGACGCCGGTCCGCATCGCGATCCGGTCCTCCCGCCATTTGCAGAAAGTGGTTCACCGTTCTCCCCGGCTCAAACAAAAACGAATTCTGGTCGTACACCGCACCAACCACGTTCACAACCGAGGGCACGAATGGCACCGCGAACCGGTCTCCATTTTCCAGTTTGATCGCCGGAACGTCCTCAATAGTTGCCTTTGTCGGCGAAAACTGCAGGACAATGCGACCGGTCGCCCTTACCTGGCTGAGACGTGCCACCAGATCCTGTCCCGCTGACCGCGCGGCCGTGACATCCGAAGAACTGGTTCCCGAACCGCTTCCAGATGCGGCCAGGGCCTGCGTCCCGCGCTGGGCCTCCATGGTCACGTTCTGCACGTACTCGTCCAGACGCCGCTGCTGAAGAACTCGCGTCGATTCGCGGGTAAACTCCGAGCCATAAAGATAGGCATTCGGGGTAAGGCCTCCGGCGCGGCGTACCAAATCCCGCAAGGTCTCCCCTTCCTGCACGCTATAGACGCCGGCATGTACAAACTCGCCGTCCAATTCAATATATTTTGTCTGCCGGGCAAGCGGAACCCGAATATCGTCTTGTGAGAAAACAGTGACCGTGTCCTCGGGCTGCAATAGTATGTCCTGGCTCGCGTCGTGTTCGATCACCAGCTTGCCCAGTTGAAACGGGATCAACGAGGTCTTCAATGTTTCCGGATCAACACGTTCAATCGCCGCGTAATCCCAATTGATCTCCGGCGTCGACAATTGCACGGTATTTCGACGCGTACTCCCCGCGCCTCCCGGCGTCTGCGTCTGTGTCTGCGTCTGCGAAGCGATGGACCCGCTGCTCCTTGTCTGCCCTTGATTTGTATTATTGTTCGCGGCATCCCGCTGATCTACCGGTTCCAGAGCAGAGGTAAGTGTCTCCTGGGTCACCGATGCGCTAAAGCCGTTCGGGTTCGATTCCGGCGTTCGCTGATCTCTTCCGATGGTCGAGATCGTAGATTCAAACTCCGGTGCGGGTAAACCGAGATGGCTCCGCTTCCACCAGTAATCCCGGCTCACCAACGAGTCCCGATCGGGAATCAGTTCGCTCAGCCGCATCCCTGGGTGCCAGCCAAAGCGCCCGGGATTGGCCACAAAACCACGCAGGGTTACTGTCTTCTCATACGTTGGGAGTATAGAGTAAATGCGCAGGATATCGCCGTCTGCGAGCGGAGTGGCCAATCCGCCAGCGTCGAAGGTAAACTCCATGGCCTGACGATGCTGGGGCTGTTGCTCGCGGTCCAGCGAAACACGCGCATGCGAAGCGACAGCCGTGGTCTTCCCTGCCACATCGATCAAATCGGCTATCGTTTCCCCTCCCCGCATTTCGTAAATGCCTGGATTGCGGATGCTCCCCGCGATCGCTACCTGAACACCCACCGGCGGGATGAAGATAACATCCTCGGGCAGCAACCGGGCGTCGGAGGACTTGTCGCCGTGAACCAGAAGCGCGTATAAATCGAAGTCCGTAACTGTCTTGCCATTGCGTTTCAAAAGAATGTGGCGAAGCGAGCCCTGCGCGGAGGGTCCCCCGCTGGCAAACAACGCGTCAACCAGTGAACTGAGCGAGCTGATCGTGTAAGCCCCCGGACTCCTCGACTGTCCAGTGACATAGACTTGCATGGAGCGAATCCGCCCGATATCCACGGAAAGATCGAAGTTGCGGTATACGCGGCCCACCGCGGCCCGCAAATGCTGATCCAGCGCCGAGAACTGCAGGCCCGCTACATGAACATCGCCCACCTGGGGGAGACTGATATTTCCCGACCTGTCCACACGAAGATTTCCACTGTAATTGATCTGGCCCCAGATACGGATCCGCAACTCATCCTCCGGCCCGATCATGTAGTCGGAGGTCGCTGGAGCCAGGTTGCTGGGTGCGAATGTGGATGGCACATCGCGAAACAGGTTCGTCCCATAA
>JBEKOZ010000729.1:0-3025 GCA_049521275.1 Bryobacteraceae bacterium
ATTTGCTTAGCGCGCTCGAAATCAGAGGAGCCTTCCACGCGCAAGAACTGCGAAGGACGTGCGGTGATGAACCTGTTCCAGCGGGTAATGTCGCGCAGGGACTCGCCATAAATATCGCCACTGGTGTACCCGACCGCGGGGTGCAACGCAGTGATTCCCGAATCTTTCAGCCGCAGAAAGTCGGAGGGTTGAAAACGGGCCGGATCGGCATCCCAGGTGGAAAATCTCCTGTAATTCAAAGTAATCAAACCCAACATGTCGATCACCGTGGAGCGGCGAACCAGATCCAGAGTGCGGGCGGAATACGCGGCGTTACTCTGCGCGAAAAGAGAGAAACGGCCACGGTTGATCATGGGCGCGGCGAAAGACACTACTGCGCCCCTCAAAACGGAACGACGTGAAATCACAGTTGTACCACCGGAAGGGAAAAGTGTAACACGGAAATGTTAATCTGTCTGGACATCATGCGCCACCGCCTGGAGCGTTACTTCGAATTCGAGCAGCTCGACACGAACTGGCGCACCGAAATTCTCGCCGGCATGACTACCTTCGTCACCATGGCGTACATCGTATTCGTGAACCCGTCGATCCTGCACGAAGCGGGTATGCCGTTCAAGGCCGTGGTGGCCGCCACCTGTTTCTGCGCGGCCTTCGGAAGCATCGCCATGGGAGCGTTCGCGCGCTATCCCATCGCGCTGGCCCCCGGCATGGGGTTGAATGCCTACTTCACCTACACGGTCGTCAAAGGCATGGGCGTCCCGTGGGAAACCGCGCTGGGCGCAGTATTCCTCTCGGGTGTCGCGTTCCTCATACTGACCCTGCTCGGCATCCGCCAATTGATCTTCGAAGCGATTCCACAGGAGCTCTATGCAGCCGTCGCGGCCGGCATTGGCGTCTTCATCGCCATCATCGGACTCCGCAATTCCGGCATCATTGTCGCGAGTCCCGCGACGCTCGTGACGCTCGGGAATCTGCGCGACAAGAACACGATTGTCGCCATGGCGGGATTGATCACCATCGCCACTCTGCTGGTCTGGCAAGTGCGCGGCGCGATGCTGATCGGTATTCTGTTAACGACGCTTCTTGCCGCGCTGTGCGGCCTCACGCACTGGTCGCCCGAAACTTACCGCATTTCGGACATCGCCGCGACCGCGGGGAAACTCAATATTCGCGCGGCGTTGCACCTCGGCCTGGTCGAGATTGTCTTCGTGTTTCTCTTTGTCGACCTGTTCGACAATATCGGCACCCTGGTCGGCGTCGGCAAGAAAGCGGGCCTCTTCGACAATGCCAACCGCATCCCACGCATCCGCCGCATTCTCCTTGCCGACGCAGCTTCGACGATTGCCGGATCGTTGGCCGGAACTTCCACCGTGGTGAGTTATATCGAAAGCGCGGCGGGCGTTGTGGCCGGCGGACGGAGTGGAGTCACGGCAATTGTGACTGGGCTGCTTTTCCTCGCCGCCTTGTTCGTCGCCCCGCTGGTTGGCGCGGTTCCCGGCGCAGCGACCGCTCCCGCGCTGATCATCGTCGGTTCGCTGATGATGTCGCAGGTGAGCGAAATTCGCTGGAACGATCCCATTGTGGCGATTCCCGCTTTCCTTACGCTGGTCACGATTCCTTTAACCTTCAGCATCGCCAACGGACTCGCCTTCGGCTTCACATCGTACGCGCTGCTAAAACTTTTGAGAGGCGAATTTCGACGGGAACAGTGGCTGGTGTATGTGCTCGCCGCATTGTTCATCGCGCGGTTTGTGTATCTGGGGAAAAGTTAAGAGTGGTGATGAACGTCCCAGCCCTTGTAAACGCCGAGGGCTTCCGCCACCGCCGCGCCGTAACTGCTGATGTTGACGGCCACGTGATGTTCGTAACCGTTGCGGCAGATGTAATGCAGCAGGCGTTGCAGGCCGGGAATGCGAACCACGCCGTAGCCTCCGAAGCTGTTGAGCGCGTCGCGCGTGATCTCGCCTTCGCCCACGTAGGCTCGCATTTTGCCGTTGAGATCGTCGGTCGAAACGCGGCAAAAAGTGAGCGGGCCGGATTTCATTCGTCCGACGATGGTGCCGAAGGTGTTCTCCTTGCCCACCGATCCAGCGATGATTTCCTGAAAATCCATTCTCACGTTCTCGAAGAAATGTTTGGGCAGATTGGAGCAGTGGAAGATCACGCTTTTATCCGGATCGTCGCCGAAATTATTGTTCCAGTCGACGATGGCGCTGGGGGTTTCCGAAGCCAGTTGCAAGGCATACATGCCGACCATGCCGACCATATCTGTTTCGCACGCGCTGGGCAGAAGGGTGTTCGACATCATGCTCATAATGGTGCAGGGCACGACGCCGAAAAATTCCTGCATGGCGGTCCAGCACTGGACGGACGTGCCGGCCAGCTCGTTATCGCGCATCCATTCGTCAACGACGACGCCGAACTTGGCCATCTTTAGAAGAGACGCCGCCGGCGTCGGGCCGCCATCGACATACTTGCCGATATTCCCGAGTTTCTCTTTCACCCGCGCGTCATCGTCGGTCATGCGATGGATGCGGCCGAAAACTTCGGACAGGTCGAGCGTCTCCACGGTGATGCCCGCGTGCTCCATCAATTTTTCACTGAAGCGGACGGTATTAAACGCGGCGGGGCGCGCCCCGAGTGCGCCGACGCGGGGACTCCTGAGCCCCTTCACGACGCGGCAAGTCGCGGCGAAAGTGTCGAGATCGGCGCGGAAGGCTTCGGAATCGGGCGCGACGGTGTGCTGTTTGGTCAGCGAGTATTTGATGCCGTATTGCCACAGATTATTGCAGGCGGAAATTTTTCCGCAGAAGCTGTCGCGGCGCGCGCCCATGAGCATTTTTGATGGGTCGTCAGGGAACGCCTGCAACAAAACAGGCACGTCGAGGCCGGCGAAGCGAAGAGTGTTGGCAATGGCGCGTTCGTCTCCAAAATTCGGAAGAGCTACTAGAACTCCGTCGATTTCTTCGCGATGTGTTTTAAACAGATCGGCGCATTTACGTGCGTCGGCGAGGGATTCGACGGC
>JBEKOZ010000730.1:0-3024 GCA_049521275.1 Bryobacteraceae bacterium
CTGGACGTCGACGACGACGCGACTCTACAACCAGCTTGACCGCTGGTCCTTGCGGGCCGCCCAGCGGGTACTGACCGTCAGCGGACCTTTTCTGGAAGAACTCGTGGCCAAAGGCGTCAGGCGTGAACGAATCGAAATCGTTCCCAACGCGATCGCGCCGGATTGGGGGAGCAGCACACGGGAAGCCCGCGCCGCACTGCGCGCAAAAATGGGCATCGCGCCGGATCGCAAGGTCATCCTGATGGTCGCGCGCCTGTCGTTCGAAAAAGATCATCTGACGCTGCTGGAGGCGATCAATCGTCTGAGTCCCTCTCTGTCTCCGCACCTGATCATCGTGGGCGAAGGGCCCGAGCGGCCTTCCATTGAACAGCGAATCCGCGCGTTGAATCTGTCGGGCGCGGTGACGCTGACCGGGCAGCAAGACTCCGCCGAGCCATACTACGGGATCGCCGACGTAGCAGTGCTATCCTCACGAAGTGAAGGCTCACCCAATGCCTTGCTGGAGGCGATGGCGGCGGGTGTGCCGGCGGTGGCGACGCGAGTGGGCGGGATTCCCGAGATGGTCACGGACAATGACAGCGCGCTGCTGGTGAAACCCGGCGCCGTCTCCGCGATGACGGACGCGATCGCGAGGCTACTCGAGGATTCTCTGTTGGCCGCGCGGCTTACCGAGCGAAGCCGCGAGCTGATTCGCGAACGGCATGCACCGGACGCGCGGATGCGAAAGCTGCTCGGCATTTATTTCGGGTGCAAACGCCGCGCGCTATCTTAAGAGATGTGATGAGGCCAATCCAGTGGCGGCGATGAAGCTCGCACTCAAGAGAGTGGCGAGCGGAATATGGATCGTGCTCCTTCTGCCGTGCGCCATTTTGACCGGCTTCGGCAGGGTGAAACCAATTTTCACGATTTTCGCGCAGATGGTCGCCTTGCTGCCGGGCATTCCCGGCGACTATGCGCGCGCCGCATATTATTGCATGACGCTACGCCGCTGCTCGACGGAGACCCGCATCATGTTTGGAACGATCTTTGCCCATCCCGGAGCATGGGTGGGTAGACTGGTCACCATCGGCCCATACTGCGTGCTGGGACGCGCGCACATCGGGGAACGTACTCTCATCGCTTCCCATGTGCAGATTCTCAGTGGTCCCGGACAGCATACCAGGGACAGCCACGGACATCTGACCGAGGGAGTCTCCACCGACGTCGAGATCGGGCCGGATTGCTGGATTGGGGCTGCCGCGGTCCTGATGGCCAATGTGGGAGCGGGCGCCACGGTCGCCGCCGGCGCCGTGGTTTTCCACCCCGTATCTCCGGGTGCCACTGTTGCCGGCAATCCCGCGCGAGCCATTGGTTAGGCGATGAGAGCTTCCAACTCGGAAAAGAATGGTAACTCCTCGGCAGCCGTGCCAAAGATGAGTTTTTCCGCGGTGGAAACCATCATCAGCCTGCTGTCCGATTGGCGATACATCCGCTGGTTGCTAAATAAGCGAATGGGCCCCATCTCCGGCGCGGGTCCTTGGGCGGCGAACGGGTTCTTTATCCACACCTGTGTCTCAATCCGGAGCGTATCCTTCCAGGAAGCGTTATTGAGATAGGCGCTTCTGCGGCGGAGCAGCGTTCTACGATTGCACAGCTCCTCGGGAATCCGCCGCATGGCGCGCCCCAGGGCTTCCCGTTCACAGATGTCGAGAAACACCGGATAGTTCGCGAAGTACACCAGACCGACGCCATTGACATCCCGCTCGGCAATCAATTTGTAATCCGAAGAATCCACATTCCCGGTGAGGGGCAAGTAGGAGGAATCGGGCAGATCGAAGCGGCCTGCCTTCTCGGCTGTCTTCACCGCGGCATAAGATGGCGGGGCTTCGGCAAGTTCCCTGACATTTCTAAAGCCGGCATTTGCGGGCCGGGATTTCTTCAGCCACTCCGCTCCGTTGAATTGCTGTACAAAAAGATTGGAAAGATGGACTGCCGGGATGCCGGCGGAGATCGCGTCTTCGAGAGTGTGGAGTTCCGGCTGCACGGATCGCGCGAGGCCCGGCGGCAAAAGGAACGTCCCTCCGTCGACTAAAGATCCTCCAAATCGAGCAATTCTGCTTACCGCCAGCAGGCGATCGTTTTCCATATACGACGCCATCGGACGCGCCGCGGGGAATGCCAGATCGACGTAGAAGAAGGTCGCGTACACGCGATTGTTCTCCGCATCGACAATCTGCTTGCTTGGCACATGCATCAGATCGCTCAGATGTCTCCACCGGAGATCACCGAGATATTTCAGGAGGGCGTTTTCGGAAAGATTGTTGATGCCGGTGAACGGCATCCCGATATCGATTTCCTCGCAGAGGTCGTCGTCCGCCCAGTAGCCGCGTTGGAGGGTTTGGGCGGAGCCATTTCCGAAGTTTGGTGTGGCCGAGGAGTCAGCGCTCCGCTGATTTGAGTTTCCAGGTTCGCCAGATTTGACTTCGTTTTCGAGCCATTGGCTGAGTTGCTCCAAAGTACGGAACGATGTCCAGGTTGAATCTGGAATGTAAACACCAAACTGGCGTTCACATGTTTCGCGAAAAATCAGCCGCGAAATGGAGTCCAGACCATAGTCGTGCGGCATCTTTGAAAACTCGATTTCCCCGGCGTCCACATTCGCCATTTTTGCCAGCGTTTGCTTTAGTGTTTGACTGATCTTCATGGCTAACTGCCGGAGGCCACTTTCCGAGGGAGGATACCTGGATTGGCGTCATTTACGACACGCGATAAAGGCGCACGACGATCTCAGTATAAGCCACTCGCTCGTCCGGCAGTTCTCCACGAGAGATCATCCGACGGTGCACCGCTTCGTCACGCTCCAATAGG
Source organism: Bryobacteraceae bacterium (assembly GCA_049521275.1). Taxonomy (GTDB): domain Bacteria; phylum Acidobacteriota; class Terriglobia; order Bryobacterales; family Bryobacteraceae; genus Palsa-187. The sequence continues at coordinate 2,848 of JBEKOZ010000730.1, forward strand.
CACGGGGTGCGGCGCACGCCGCGCTGCGAGCGTTCCTTGCCGGCGAAGCCAATGTTCGAGAACCAGCAGATTCCAAAGTTGGTAGGGTACAACCTTCCGTGACAATGCTTCGTCGACGGCGGACGACAATACCCGCGGCTGTATCCAACCTTCCTGTGCGAGAAGGGAGCCGTCCTT
>JBEKOZ010000731.1:0-3015 GCA_049521275.1 Bryobacteraceae bacterium
ATTCGGCTCCGCGACAGCCCCGCGCCCTCCCCCAGGAGGTCCGACGTTGCCCCTTTGTGCAGTGACCCGGTCGTAGACCGTCACCTTCCCGCCATAAACCAGGTCGGGATTCTTCGGATCGGGCGCGGCATAGCCGTACTCTTCGATGCCCACCGGATGCCAGTCGTGAAAGGTGATCTCTCCATCCATCCCGCGGCTGTCGACGCACGCCGAGCCCGAATCCTGCTGCCCGCTGCACAGCCTGTACGGAAACGCATTGTCGGCCGTCACGTGATACATCGCCGCAGTCGGCTGCGTGTACCAGTTGCTCCACGATTCGCCGCGATTGGCCGAAACCACAGCACCTTGGTCGCTTACCAGCAGGATGATCTTCGAATTATTCGGATTCACCCAGCTCTTCTGATAATCGTCGCCGCCCGGAGCGCCGCGCACCGCCGACCACGTCAGCCCGCCATCTTCCGTACGCCAGAACACGGTCGAGCAGCTATACACCACGTTCTCATCCTGCGGATCGATCGTAATGGTCGGCAGGTCACCGCCGCCGATGCGCCCCAGGGGCCGTGTATCCGGCGCATGCCGCGTCGATCCCATTTCAGAAACGCGCGGATCGTCCGTCGCCAGGAACCAATGCTCGCCGCCATCAGTGGTCTTGTAGAACGCAATCCCGCCGCCTCCACGGCCTCCGCGCCCACGCCCGCCGCCTTCCGAGCCCCCAGCCACCGTCGCGTATAGCGTCTTCGGATTGCTTTGCGAGATCGCCAGGTTCGCCTCCCCGATCGCAGGCAACCCGCCCGTCAGTTTCTTCCAGGTCGTGCCGCCGTCGGTCGATTTAAAAATGCCTCCATCGGTTCCTCCGAACGCGCCGTTCTCATAAAATCCCTGCTGCTGCTGCCACAGCGCCGCGTAAACCGTGTTCGGATCTTTCGGATCGATGCGCACATCATTGCCGCTGGTGTACTCGTCCTTATAAAGAACCTTTTCGAACGTCGCGCCGCCGTCGGTCGAGCGGAAAATTCCGCGCTCGGCATTGGGACCGTACGGATGCCCCAGCGCCGCCACAAACAGCCGGTTCGGATTCCACGGGTCGACCTCAATATCGGCGATCATCAGCGAATCGCGCAGCCCCAGGTGGGTCCAGGTCTTGCCCGCATCGGTCGACTTGTATACACCGTCGCCGGTCGCCAAGTCCGGCCGGATAATACCCGCGCCGCTGCCGACATAAATAATATTCGGATCCGAAGGAGCCACCGCGATCGCGCCAATCGAGCCCGTAGGCTGGCCATCGAACAGCGGCACCCAGGTCGAGCCAAAATCCGTCGACCGCCAAACACCCCCGTTGTCGAAGCCAATGTAGAACACGTTCGGCTGGCTCGGCACTCCGGAAAGCGCCCGCGCGCGTCCCGCCCGAGGCGGTCCAATCGAGCGCCAGCGCATCTCGGAATAAGTCGATTGCGGCAGCGCCAGCGAAGCCAGCGCGAGGCCAAGAAATGTGACTCGGAAAATAGACAATGTACCAACTCTCCTGAATGAATCGAGTGTATACGATTTGCAATAGTAGATGAAACCAGCGGCGTATACGGAAGCGGAAATGATCGTACTACTGCGATTCGCCGCGCGCGGCTTCTTCGAGAATGCGAGCGGCCCGGGTCGGATTGAAAACGCCGCAGGAGCAGAAACGCGTCATATAACTGGCGGCTTGCTCCGGCGTGCGCCGGCCTTCACGAACCCAATCGATTAATTTCTTCGCGAGCGAATGGCTGACCATGCCGTGGCCGCACATGGTCGACAGCATCATCACTTTGGAGCCGGGCAGTTTTTCCGTCGCGCCTTCGAAGCCGAGCGAATAGCCGACGCTGTGGCGCGGAATGCCAGCGGCGAAGCAGCACTGCTCGGCGCCATCGATGGACGTCGAAATGTTGATGCTAAGACCAAGATCGGCATCCTTCACCGCTTTGACGAAATCCTCGGCGGCAAGGCGATTGTCAAACACGGCGGCCACCGTGGTGGGCCCGGTGAGCCCTTCAATGACGGCTGGAAAATCCGGCGCCGTATCGCGATGCCAGTGTGAGGTCGGATTCATGTTCTCAGACGGGCGGAGCGCGCCGCCGTGAATCGCGTCGCCCAGATTGACCGGCTTGAAGGGAAGCGCGAGCTCGAGAAATCGCTTGAGCTTCGGCAGCGAGTCCTGATCGTTCCGGCCCTTGCTGCACATGGCGAAGACGACGTAATCGTCGCGGAAACTTTCCGCCGACCCGAAACGATGCAGCGTGTTGGTCATTTCACGCCCACCGTTTCCCTGGCCGGTTGAGGCGCAGGGTTGGTGATGCGGCCGAGGCCGATGTTGGTTTTCGCGCGCTCCAGTTTATAGCCGAGCTTTTCGAGCATCGGCGCGACCACATTTTCCTCGCCCTCCGAGTCACAGCGCACGCCCACGCCAAGCGCGACGACGGTCTCGATCCGTTTTTCGACCTCCCAGACCAGCCGGATGATTTCTTCAGCGCGTTCGAGTGAGACCTTGATTTCGACGATCGCCGAGAGAACCTTTTCATCGAGAATGTCTTCGCGAATCGTGCCGGTGGCGATATCCGACATGAGCGATGTGACGGGATTTTTCTTTTCGAACGCCACGCCGGCCTGGGCGAGCGCGGTGCACATCTTCTGGATGTCGCGGAATCGCACGCCGACGCCGGGGCGGCCAAACTCGATGGTGAACCCAACTTCGCCGATGTTCACACGGCCGCTCACGTCGTTGGTTTTGACTTCTTCTGTGCCGCGGCCGTGGACGCCGGTGGATTCATGCGGAACGCGCGGATCGGAAAAGGCGCGCCGAACAACGCGCGGCCACGCGAGCTCGTCGGGCTCAAACGCGGCGGTTGGACAGACGTCGGGTTCGGGATCGAAGCGCAGGCGCATCGTGTGAAATATTTTTCGAACGGTGCGGACAAAGACGGGGTTCAGATGCTCCCGGCTCAGTCCGTTGAAACACGCGTAGCATTCGACGCACTCGTCGCGATT
>JBEKOZ010000732.1:0-3005 GCA_049521275.1 Bryobacteraceae bacterium
CGCCGGCGAGCGTGTCATAGCGCTGCGGCAGAGTCATGATGAAGTCGTGAATTTCAGCGGATTTTGCAGCTTCCACGATTTCGCCGTCGGTCGCGCCGGGTCTGCCGCAGCCGATGTTTTCGCGTACGGAAGTGTTGAACAGGAAGCTTTCCTGAAACACGATCGCCAATTGCGACCGCAGCGATTGAACGGTGGCAGTGGACACGTCGCGTCCGTCGAAGGCGATACTGCCCTCCGAGGCGTCATAGAAACGCATCAACAGGTTGAGAATGGTGCTTTTTCCGCAGCCACTTTGGCCGACGAAGGCAACGGATGTTCCGACCGGAATCTGGAGATCCAAGAAATCGAGGTTCCGCTGCTCGCCGGTGTAACTGAAGCCCACCCGATGAAACTCAATTCGCTCCGCAAGACGAGGTAAGGCGCTGGCGCCCGGCAGGTCCGAAACGCCAGGCTTCTCACGTAACAATGCTTCGATCCGGCGCATTCCGCCCCCCGCCTGAACCACGGTGGGAAGGAACTGAGCGACGTTGTACAGGCCGTAGGCGAGCATGAGAAACAAAGCCTGAAAGGAGGCCAGGGTTCCAATGGTGAGATAGCCATGAAACGCCATCCATGCGCCCGCGCTGAAAATGACGACCTGAAGCACCAGAATGGCGGTACCGGCGGAACGCTCCATCAACGCGCTCAAAAAGCTGAGCCGGACGCTGCTGCCGAGGAGCGCGGAATTGCGGGCGTGAAATGCGGAAAGTGCAAGTCCTTCGAGGCCGTAGGCTTTGACGACGGCCTGCGCGCCAATGTTTTCCTGAATGGTGGAAACGGTATCCGCCTCATGTTCCTTGCGGTGGTCGCTGGCCTGACTCGCGAGGGGTGCGAGAACACGCGGTCCGATCAGGCAAAGGGGCCAGATCAGCATCGCGAGGAGCGCAAGGCGCCAGTCGAGAGCGAACAGGAGAACGGTGCTGAGTACGACGTCGAAGAAGGGCACGATCCCCCAGGGAACGGCCAGCGTAAGAGAATGCTCAATGCCGGCGAGATCGGTGGAGAAGCGCGCCAGGATGTCACCCACCTGGGAGCGCGCGTAGAAATCCATGGAGAGAAACTGGAGGTGCTCGAACATGCGATAGCGCATGTCCGCGAGCAGGGCGTTGCCGGTTTTCGCGTAGAGATAGTCTCGCCCGAAGGTGGCCAGCGTGACGACCACCAGTCCGCCGCAGAGCGCGACCACGATCAGCGTGAGGTCCCGCACGTTGCGCGCGGGAAGAACGGTGTCGATCAGGAAACGGAAACTGAGGGGAACGAGCGCGTTGAAGCCCATTTCGAGCAGCGAACCACCCAGGATGAGCAGCACCGAGAGGCGGTAAGGGCGAAGGTAAGGACCAAGGAGGCCGGCGAAATTGGCGATGTTTTGCGCAAGACTCCGCTTGTTTTCCGATGGTTCCGCCAGATCTTCCACAAGGTTGCCGAGACACATTATGGCACAGACATGTTTTGGAGAATCGATTCGTAGTGGGCGCAAGCCGCGTCTCCTGGTCTTGCGCGTGCCACCGACGACCTGGGGGCGAACCACATCCTGGGGCACTTATGCCATGCTTTCCTCGACGTCGCAGCGGTGCTCGTAGGCTTCCGATGCCAGGCGTTCGCGGCGGCGGGTACGGATACACTCGTTGATTTGCTGATCTGAAAAAACGAAGCCATCGTCCGAGGGGTTGTAGGTTTCTCCTTGGGACTCACACATTTCCATGATGTCGAGGAGGTTGTTCAGATCACGCTTTTCCTCGGCTCGGCGGGTTTTCTGGAGCTCGCGGAGCTGCAGGACGGTCCTTTCGAACTGACGCGACAGGCGCTGGCTGTGCATGCTGAGGTTGGCTAAGGCTTTCGACTGGCTCTCTAGCGCGGCGGCGATGGCCAGGGCGCCGGCGATGGGGTCGCATTCCTGGGTGATTCCGAGGATGAGGAGATTCGTTTCGAGCGCGGCGACACGGTTGAGGCGCCAGGAGGCGTCGGCCAGGGCTTGGACCAGGTTCGATTCGGTTGCGCCTTTCGGATGGTACTCATCGGTGAAGGAATTCAGATGGAGCTGATAGGCATGGAGGTCTTCGCTGGGCATGACTACGATCTGGCCGGTGAGGCCATGGCGGAGGGCGTTCAGGGAAGATTGTTTTTTGCCGGCTTCGGTTTTGGGGCCGGTGGAATGCTGGGCGTTGGCCCGGTTGATTTCGACGCGATTTGGTGTAGACATTGATTCTCCTTTTCGGTTTATTTATCGCATCGGGGGGAGTTGAGGGCGCTTGGGTGGAAGTGGGAGGTGGTTGAAAAGGGGGGAGTTGGGAACCGCCAAAAAGGCGTCGACACGAGTGTCGACGCGGCACGCAAGGAGTGCGTGCGCCACAAGCGCGGCCCAGCATCGTTGTAGGCTCAGATACGAACTTCAAATAGCCTGACCGGCGCCGGGATGTATAATCGACATCGGCGCCCGATGAGAATTGAAACGGCATGCGCGTACCTCGGGATGGCGATTTCGCTCTCGGCGCAGACGCCTATTAGCGTTCAGGTACTGAACCAGACCAACGGCCGGCTTCAGTCATTTCTCTCCACGTCATTTCAACCCGCGGAATGGGACTCGGCTTTCTTCACCAACGTTCCCGCCGGGGCTGGCTTGCTGTGGCAAATCGCGCCGCAGCATATCCGGTTGCAACCGATCTCGCAGGGCGTCCCGATGACCGCGCCGAACCAATGGGACTTCAGCACGCTCGATGCGGTGCTGATTCCCGTCATCGGCACGGGCGATCACAGCCCGGAGCTGCAACTCGCTACCGGGCCCGCATTCATGGACGATGCGAATGGGGATCTGCTGCCGGCCAACTTCCAGGCATTCGCCGCCTACTGCGCCAACGTGGTGCGCTACTACAACACCGGCGGGTTCGACGCGAACGGGGTGCATTACCAATCTCCGAGCCCCTACCACATCATCTGGTGGGGCATTTTCAACGAGCCGAACGGCAACG
>JBEKOZ010000733.1:0-2991 GCA_049521275.1 Bryobacteraceae bacterium
GTGGCCGCCAGCGCCGCCGCGTTCATCGACGCATCCACCGTCACGATCTGGGACTGCGGCGCGAATTTGCGATACGCGTCGATCATGCGCGTTCCTGCCGTCGACGTGCGCCGCTCCACGATCACCACCAGGCACGACGCCGCCGATGCCGCCAGCGGCAGTACATCATGTTCATTCCGCACCAGCGTCACCGCGCGGTCGGACGCCTGCTGCGCCTGCGCCGCTTCCTCCTCCGAATCGAGCGCATCGCTGATTTCATCCAGGTCCACCAGCTTCTTTTTCGTGATGCCGACGCGGATCTTCGCTTCGAGCACGCGCAGCACGCTCTCCTCCACGCGAGCCCTCTTCAGCCGCCCGTCTTCGATGGCCGCCACCACCGCGCGAATCACCGCCTCCGGATTCACGGGCATCAGCAGCACATCGGCCCCGGCGTCCAGCGCGCGCACCGCGGCCTCGCCCTGATTGAACATTTTCGTGAGGCCCTGCATATCCATAGCGTCGGTGACGATGATGTTCGGAAACTTCATCTCCTCGCGCAGCACGCCGGTCAGGACCTTCGAGGAAACCGTCGCCGGAATTTCCTCCGGCTCGATCGCGGGAATCGAAAGGTGCGCCGTCATGATCGCATCCACTCCATGCGCGATGGCCGCGCGGAACGGCGCGAACTCCACGGCCTCCAGGCGCTCCTTATTCGCCGTCACCTGGGCCATCGCGATGTGGCTGTCGGTATCCGTGTCGCCATGGCCGGGAAAATGTTTGGCCGTCACCAGTACGCGATTCTTCGGATCGGAGTGCGCGCCGTCGATATAAGCGCCCACAGCTCGCGCCACGTCCTCGGCATTTTCTCCGAAGCTGCGCGTGTTGATCACCGGATTTTCAGGATTGTTGTTGACGTCGGCAACGGGCGCGAAAATCCAGTGAATGCCGACGGCGCGTGCTTCGCGTGCCGTGGCCAGGCCTTCATAACGCACGCCATCCAGGTCGCGCGCCGCGCCGTACGCCATGTTGTAGGGAAACTGCGCGCCGCCGGAGACGCGCATGGACGCGCCGCGCTCCAGGTCGGCGGCAATCAGCAGCGGCGTCTTCGACATCTTTTGCATCTGGTTCAGGAACACCGCCATGGCGTGCGGCTCAGCGTTGCGGACCGCTCCATGATCCACTCGATTGGCCACGATGAATCCGCCGATGTGCAGATCGCGAACCCATTGCCGGTATTTTTTATACTCGGCGGTTTTGGTGCCCGGCGCGTCCCCGTAACAGGTCCCGATAATGAGCTGCGCCACCCGGTCGCGCAAACTCATCGACTTCATCAGGGACTGCGCGGCGCGCTGCTCCGGCGTCAGCGGCGGCTTTTTCGTTTTCGTCGCGGCGACGGCAGCAAGGCAAAAAAGCAGCGCCGACGCGGCGCGCGGGAATCGCATCTCCTTAGTGTAAGTGCGCGCCGACCATGTGAGAAACCGCTCCCTATGGTCACGGCTCGGAAGAGGTCCAAACCGGGGACATGGGTGACACTTCTATCCGAGGACATAGGTAACACTTTATTGAAGATGAGGTTCTGAGTTCTTCAAAGCGCATGCTTAGAAGCAATGCCTTGGAAGGAGAACAGAACGATGGACCTCCGTGTTCAACTGATTCAGGATTACAACGAGGGTGAAAGCATCGCCGCGCTGGCCGAGATCTATCAGGTCGCGCGCAAGACGGTTTACAAGTGGCTCCAACGCCATGACGCGGAGGGCGTCGCCGGACTCGCCGATCGCAGCCGCGTGCCGCTGCATTTTCCGGGGCGACTCACAGACGACGTCATCGCGCGCATCGTCGCGGCGCGCCGGCGCTGGCATTGGGGACCGCGCAAGTTGCGGGTGAAACTGGCCGCCGCGCATCCCGACGTGGCGTGGCCGGCGGAGAGCACCATCGGCGAAGTGTTGAAGCGCGCTGGCCTCACCGATCGGCGCAAGCCGCGCGTGCGCACGCCGCCTTATGCGCGGCCGTTCGCCGCGGTCGAGGCGGCCAACCAAACCTGGTGCGCCGATTTCAAAGGCTGGTTCCGCACCGGCGACGGCACGCGCTGCGATCCGCTCACCATCACCGACGCGCATAGCCGTTATCTGTTGCGCTGCCACATCACGCCGAAGTGCGACGGCACGCACGTGGCCGCGGTGTTCGACGCCGCCTTTCGGGAGCACGGGTTGCCGCTGGTGATCCACACCGACAACGGCTCCCCGTTCGCCAGCCGCGCGCCGGGCGGGCTCAGCCGCGTGTCGATGGAGTGGGTGAAGCTGGGCATTGTTCCCGAACGTTCGCGTCCCGCTTCGCCGCAGGATAACGGGCGGCATGAGCGCATGCACTCCACGCTGAAGCAGGCCACCTTGCGGCCGCCCGAGCGCACCCCGCGCCGTCAGCAGGAGGCCTTCGACCGCTTCCAGCACGAGTATAATTGCGAGCGTCCGCACGAGTCGCTGCAGGATCGCACGCCGGCCAGTTGCTACACCGCGTCGTGCCGGCCGATGCCGCGCCGCACCCCGGAGTTGGAGTATGGCGATGACGTCGTGGTGCGTCGCGTGTCCGCACAAGGCAGCCTGAAGATGAACGGGGAGCGCAGCTTCATCAGCGAGATTTTCGCGCACCAATGGCTGGGGCTGAGCGCGCTCGACGGGCGCTATTGCGAGGTGCTGTACGGGCCGGTCAGGCTGGGGTTTCTCGACACCCACCAGCATGAGTTTCATCGCGCGCTCAGCATCGCGCTACGGCGGAAACTGGCTCTGGAGGAGGCCTGACAGCATGTGGAAATGCCGGCCGGTGGAAAGCCTGGAAATCCAAAACCGCGATTTCCACCCTTCCCCCCGTCCTTGGAAATCGCTGCCGCGATTCCCACATTCCCACACGCTCGACGATTCCTCTTATAATCAATCGGAACGCAGAACCTCATCTTCAATAAAGTGTTACCCATGTCCTCGGATAGAAGTGTTACCTATGTTCCCGGTCGGACATAAG
>JBEKOZ010000734.1:0-2976 GCA_049521275.1 Bryobacteraceae bacterium
GGAGGCCTTTTCCGTCGGGCTCCAGATCGGCGACGGCGTCAGAAAGCTCCTCGACGTTGTCGAGCAAATGGGCCAGCGCGCGCGGGTCGCAGCCGCGCAGCCGGGGCGCCCGAAACTGCCGCCGCGGTTCCACGAAACGAGCCAGGTCGCCGTTGCCGCAGCGCTCCTCTAAATAAGCGACGATGAGCGCGCGCGAGGCTTCACTGTACTCGCGGCTGATGCTGACCGGACCGAACAGAATCCGGTAACGGGGATTCCGCGCAACATATCGCCCGATGCCTTTCCACAACAGCAGCAGAGCGGAAAAACTTTTCTGATATTCGATGCGCACGAAGGACCGGCCCAGCTCGAGCGCCGGGCTCATACTCGCGAGCAGGCCCTCGCGAAAACGGAAAAGCGTCCGGGTGTAGAGCTCCGGCACCAAGTCCGTGCCGGCCATGCGGTACGCGCCCGCGACCTCATTATTATTGGTGTTCCAGAGAAACAGGTGCAGGTAGTCGCGATCGAAGCGGTCGATATCGAGGGACCGGCCGGTGCCCTCGCCCGCCTGCCGGAAAGTGATTTCGCGCAGCCGGCCGATCTCGCGCAGAACGTTGGGAATGTGCTCGGCCGTGGCGGCATACACTTCATATCCGCCGCTTTCGATCAGCTTCGATTCTGCCGGCAATCCGTCGATCTCATCGCGCAGCAACAGGGGCCGCACCGCTGGAATCACCGCCGCCGGCCGCAGTCCAACACGCCAGAGCTTCCTGGGCTTCCGCCCGATGTCGAGAAGGTGCGTGCGCTGGCGAAGATAATCGGTCGCCGCGCTTTCGGCGGCCAGGCGAATCAGGCTCTGCGGCCTGATCGGCCGGCCGATGGAAATGCGAATTTTCCCGCCGCGCTTATTGGCCAGCTCCCGCGGCAGCAGCATAGTTCTGAGCCGTGGATGGATCAGCCCGGCTACTTGAAACATCGCGCTGTTCACGCCATGAAAGAACATCGGCAGAGAAACCGCGCCCGTCATCTGGATGATGCGGGTCACCTTGTCGTCCCACCTCGAATCGGAAATTTCGAGCTTCGAGAGACGCAGCGACGAAACTTCGCCGGCCGGGAAGACCACCAGCATGCCGCCTTTTTTAACCCAATCGATACTCTGCCGTAACGATCTCCAGTTTTCCCTGGCCGCGCCGCCGAACGTATTCACCGGAAATACATATTCGCCCAGTCCAGGTACGTTTGAGAGCATGGAATTGGCCAGAAACTTGACGTCCGGCCGGACGCGCAGCAGGAGAGAGCCGAGGATCACGCCCTCCACCATTCCGAACGGGTGGTTCGCCACGGCCACCACCGGACCGCGCGCGGGAACCCGGTGCAGATCGCCCGGAGCGCACTCGCACCCGACGCCGAGTCCTTCAAGAAGCTTCTCAAAGAGCTGCTGGCCGGTCGGCTGCCGGACCGCGTCCGTCCATGCCACGTCCAACTCCTCGGGCAAAAGGAATTTTTCGAAAAACCAACCCGCCGCCGCGGGAACCTGCGTCTCCGCCAGCAGCGCGCGGGCCGCGTCTGAAACCGGATGGGGAGTCGTCATTCAAAATTCCTCCATGAACAGAATATGGAAAAAATGTTTCGGAGCAATGCCGGAGCGGCGAACGTCGTGTGACTCATTTGGAAACAACAGAGCCTCATGAGATGCTCAAGAGAGATGGGATCCGCGTCTCCAAACATACCGCTCCGCATCGTCTCCATCGGCGGCGGCAACGGCCTGTCGACGCTGCTGCGCGGTCTGAAACGCTATGCCAAGGCGGGCGACGGGATTCTGGACATCACCGCGGTGGTCACCGTCACCGACGATGGAGGCAGTTCCGGCCGCCTGCGTCGCGATTTCGACGTGCTTCCTCCCGGCGACATCCGCAATTGCATGGTCGCGCTTTCAGAAGATGAAGCTCTGTTGAGCAAACTGTTTCAATACCGTTTCTCGAGCGGCCGCGGCCTCAAGGGCCACAGCTTCGGCAACTTATTCCTGACCGCGATGACGCATCTGACCGGGGATTTCAACCAGGCCGTCCGCCTGTCCGCCGAGGTGCTCGCGGTTCGGGGACACATCTATCCGTCCACCGGAGCGAACGTCCGCATTGAAGCGACGCTTGCCAACGGGCGTACCGTGGCGGGTGAAACGCGCATCAGCCGCAGCCGCTCCCGCATCGAGAAAATTCAGATTCATCCCCGCCGCCCGAAGCCGATGCCGGAAACGCTGGAAGCGATTCGGAGCGCGGACCTGATCACCCTGGGCCCGGGATCCCTGTTCACCAGCGTGATTCCGAATCTGCTGGTCGACGGCATTCCCCGGGCGATCGCCGAATCCCCGGCGTTGAAGGCGTGCTTCATGAATCTGATGTCCCAGCCGGGAGAAACCACGAATTTTCGCGCGTCCGACCACGTGGCCGCTATTTACCGCCATACGAAACTGCCGATTCTGGACTTCTGCGTGGTCAACACCCGCGCGATTCGCGGCAAGGTGCTGGACGTTTACCAGGCCAATGCGGCTCGGCCGGTCGAAAATGATATCGACAACCTGGAACGCATGGGCTTGAAGGTGATTGCCGCCGATCTTCTGCGCATGTCCGGCAACCGGGTACAGGAAAAAATCCGCCATGACAGCGGCGTGATCGGCGCCATCGCGGTCGAACTGGCGCAAAAAGGCCACAAAAGAAAGTCGAAGGGAAAATGAATCATACGGTCGTCATTCTGGCCGCTGGATTGGGAACGCGCATGCGCTCCAAGCGCGCGAAAGTGCTGCATCGCGCCGGAGGTCTCTCGTTAATCGAGCAGGTGGTGGCGGCCGCGCGCAGCCTTGCGCCCTACGGCCGCATCGTGGTCGTGACCGGTCATCAGGCGGAATTGGTGGAGGAGCTGTTGCAGCCGCTGGGCATCGGATTCGCACGCCAGCAGGAACAGAAAGGCACCGGCCATGCGCTCGCATGCTGCCGCGATGCG
>JBEKOZ010000735.1:0-2938 GCA_049521275.1 Bryobacteraceae bacterium
GGCCGACACGGCTGCGGCGGTGTGCGGGGCGTTTTTCAGGACGTTGTTCTGGCGGTCCGCGCCACCGTCGATTACTTCCTGAATTTCTCGGCGGATCGCGATCATGGCGTCGCAGAAACGGTCCAGCTCATCTTTCGATTCGCTCTCGGTCGGCTCGATCATGAGCGTTCCGGCTACCGGGAACGAGACCGTGGGCGCGTGGAATCCGTAGTCCATCAGGCGCTTGGCTACGTCGGTTTCGTCGATGCCGCTTTGGGCTTTTAGGGGACGCAGGTCGAAGATCATTTCGTGCGCCACGCGGCCGTTTTCGCGGGTGTAGAGCACGGGGTAATGCCGTTCGAGACGCGACTTGATGTAGTTGGCGTTGAGGATGGCGAAGCGGGTGGCGTCGGTCATGCCGTCGGCGCCCAGCATTTTGATGTAGGCGTAGGAAATCAGGAGAATGCTGGCGCTCGACCACGGGGCGGCGGCCAGCGCGTGAATGGCGTGCGTGCCTCCGGTTTTGATTACGGGATGGCTGGGCAAGAAGGGCGCGAGATGGGAGGCTACGCCGATGGGTCCCATGCCGGGGCCGCCGCCGCCGTGAGGGATCGCGAAGGTTTTGTGCAGGTTGAGGTGGCACACGTCGGCTCCGATGGCCGCGGGACTGGTCAGGCCTACCTGGGCGTTCATGTTGGCGCCATCCATATAAACCTGGCCGCCGTTCGCGTGGACGATGGCGCAGATGTCCTGAATGCTTTCTTCGAAAACGCCGTGCGTGGAGGGATAGGTCACCATCAGCGCGGATAGATTTTCGCGATGGGCTTCGGCCTTCACTTTGAGGTCGGCGACGTCGATGTTGCCTTCGCTGGTGCTGGCCACAACAACGACGCGCATGCCCGCCATTACGGCGCTGGCGGGATTGGTGCCGTGCGCGGAGGCGGGGATCAGGACTACGTCGCGATTGGTGTCGCCACGATCGCGGTGATACGCGCGAATAACCATCAGGCCCGCGAATTCGCCTTGCGATCCGGCGTTCGGCTGCAGGGAAACGGCGGCGAATCCGGTGATTTCCGCTAGCGCGTGCTCCAGCTCTTTGAAGATTTGCTGATAGCCGGCCGCCTGCTCGACGGGAACGAAGGGGTGCAATTTTCCGAACTCGGGCCAGGTGACGGGCAGCATTTCAGACGCCGCATTCAGCTTCATGGTGCAGGAGCCGAGGGGGATCATGGAGGTGTCCAGGCCGACGTCTTTGCGCTCCAGGCTGCGGATGTAACGCATCATCTGCGTTTCGGAGTGATGCGTGTTGAAGACCGGGTGGGTGAGGAAATCCGTCGCGCGCGCGAAGCCCGCGGGGTAGGTGGTGACCAAGCCGTCGGAGGAGAAATCGACTCTTGCATTGGCGCCGGTGCCTTTGGCGAACACTTTTATGATTGCTTCGATGTCGTGGGCATCGGTGGTTTCATCGACGGCCACGTTGATGGAGCCGTCGCTGCGGTAGCGGAAGTTGATGCGGGCTTCCAGCGCGGCATGGCGGATTTTCTCAAGCGTTCCCGCGGGTGGTTCGAGTCTGAGGGTGTCGAAGAAAATTTCGTTGCGCTGGGCCACGCCGACCTTGGCCAGTTCGCGCTCCAGAAGCTTCGCGAAGGCATGGACGCGGGTCGCGATGGCGGTGAGTCCTTTCGGTCCGTGATAGACCGCGTACATGGCGGCGATGTTCGCGAGCAAGGCTTGCGCGGTGCAGATGTTCGAGGTCGCTTTCTCGCGTCTGATATGCTGCTCGCGGGTTTGCAGAGCCATGCGATAGGCGGTGTTGCCGTGGACGTCGACCGACACGCCGATGACGCGTCCGGGAACCTGGCGCACGTATTTTTCGCGGGTCGCGAAGAAGGCGGCGTGAGGGCCGCCGTAGCCGAGAGGGACTCCGAAGCGCTGCGAGTTGCCGAAGACGACGTCGGCTCCCATTTCACCGGGCGGGGTGAGAAGAGTCAGGCTGAGCAGGTCGGTGCCGACGGCGACCAAGGCGCCTGCGCGCCTGGCCTGCGCAATGAATTCGCGCAGATCGTGAATCTGGCCGGCTTCATCGGGGGTTTGGAGGAGCGCGCCGAAGGCTCCGGTCAAATCGGCGTGGCGCCAATCGCCGATCTGGAGCTCGATGCCCAGAGGCTCGGCACGGGCGCGCAACACGTCGATTGTTTGCGGGAAACAATTGGCGGCAACGAAGAATTTCGAGGTGCTTTTCGAGTGAACACGATGGAGGAGGGTCATCGCCTCGGCGGCCGCGGTGGCTTCATCGAGTAGCGAGGCGTTGGCGACTTCCATGCCGGTGAGGTCGCGGACGACGGTTTGAAAATTGAGCAGGCTTTCGAGGCGGCCCTGCGCCATTTCGGCTTGATAGGGAGTGTAGGGCGTGTACCAGCCGGGATTTTCGAGCACGTTGCGCAGAATGACGCTGGGCGTGATGCAGTCGGAATAGCCAAGTCCGAGATAAGACTTGAAGATTTCGTTGCGGGCGGCAAGTGAACGGAGCTCGCGGAGGAATTCATGTTCGCTTTGGCCGCCGGGGAGCTGGAGGGGTTTTCGGAGTCGAATGCGCTGAGGGATGGCTTCATCGATGAGCGCGTCCAGAGACGCGGCTCCGGTGGCTTTCAACATCTGATCGCGTTCGGTTGGGTCAGGACCAATATGACGAGTGGAGAAGGACTCGAAGTCAAAGATCATTCGATAATTACATTTTAGGTCAACGTGTCAAGGGCGCGCACACGGCCGAAGATGATTCCGGTATCGGAGGAGATGAGACGTGTGTGCACGCTGCTGGCGGAGGAAGTGTCGGGTTGGCCGGAGGTGACTACGCGGCTGATGTTCGGGTTGCGCGCGGTGTACCGCTGCGGGGTGGTTTTCGCGATGCTGCCGGATAAGAGGTCGCTCGAGGTGGCGAATTCGATTGCTTATAAGGAGG
>JBEKOZ010000736.1:0-2930 GCA_049521275.1 Bryobacteraceae bacterium
CAATTTTGTCGAACTGGATGGCCGGTTCGACGACAACGTCGTGGTGCAGATCAAGAACGGCCCGATCGATTTTCAGGTCCGCGAGCCGGCTTCGCCGCTGTTTGGGGCGCTGACCAAAACCAACCAGGCGATCGAATTGCAGGTTACGCAGGAGTACATAGGGCAAGCGCGGCACATGGTGTTCTTAGTCCCGCAGTGGAAGGAAACGCTCGATTTCAATATGGGCAACGGTCCGGTGAAGGCGCTGGTGCACGCGTTCGTGGGAGTGACGAACGTGGGGCTCGACGATAGCTGGCTGGGGAATCAGCTATCGCAGGCGAATCTTTATGGATTCGGCAGGCTGGCGTGGAATCCCGATTTAAGCGCGCGGCAGATTGTGGAGGAGTGGACGCAGCTTACGTTTGGAACCGACCCGAAGGTCACGGATACGATTTCTAAAATGCAACTGAGTTCGTGGCGCACTTACGAAAATTACACGGGGCCGCTGGGGTTGCAGACGCTGACGGATATCGTGGGCAATCATTACGGCGTGGCGGTCGAGGCGTCGGAGCGCAACGGGTGGGGGCAGTGGCATCGCGCGGATGAAAAAGGGGTCGGGATGGACCGGACCACGGCGACCGGGACCGGCTATATCGGCCAGTATCAGCCGACGGTGGCGCGGGTGTTTGAATCGCTCGAAACGTGCCCGGACGATCTGCTGTTGTTTCTGCATCACGTCCCGTACACCTATAAATTGCATTCGGGAAAAACGGTTATTCAAAGCATTTACGATTCTCACTACGAAGGCGCGGAGGCGGTGGAGGGGTATGTTCAGGAGTGGAAATCGCTCCAGGGGCTGATCGATGAGTCGCGTTTCAGGGAGGTGTTGGAGCAGCTTGAATATCAGGCCGGGCAGGCGGAGGTTTGGCGCGATGCGGTGACGATGTGGTTCCTGCGGGCGTCGTTAATACCGGACGCGAAAGGGCGCGTCGGAATTTATCCGGGCCGGATCGAAGCCGAGGCGATGACGCTCGATGGTTACGCGGTGAAGGAGGTCACGCCGTGGGAGGGAGCGTCGGGGGGAAAGGCGATTGAGTGCGCGCAGGCGAAGTGCTCGGCCAGTTTTCGCTATAAGGGTGCGCCGGGGTGGCATACGATTCGGGTGCGCTATTTCGACCAGAGCAATGGAGTGTCGCATTTCCGGCTTTTTGTGGGGAGTCAAGTGGTGGACGAATGGTCGGCGGACGCGCGGGTGCCGGAGCGGAGGAGCAAGGTGGATAGTTCGTCGTCGGCACGGAGGACGGTGACGGGGATTGCGCTGCGCCAGGGCGATTGGATTCGGATTGAGGGTGTGCCGGACGGGGCGGAGCGGGCGGCGTTGGATTATGTGGAGATTCGGTAGTGAGGCGGAGCCACGAGTGGCACCGCGGCACGCCTGGGGGCGCGCGCCACGAAAGAAGCTCACGCCACCACGGCTGTTGTATAGTCGATCTTGTTATGAAGCTCTGTGCGGGTTTTGTGTTGGCCGCTATGGTCGCGGCGGGGCAGTCGCCGTTTGAGAAGCGGATTGACGACTTGGTTTCGCGCATGACGCTGGAGGAGAAGGTTTCTCAGCTCATGAACGATTCGCCGGCGATTGACCGCTTGGGGATTCCCGCCTACAACTGGTGGAACGAGTGCCTGCACGGCGTGGCGCGAGCGGGGCGAGCTACTGTCTTTCCCGAGGCGATCGGGCTCGCCGCGACTTGGGATGCGGATCTTATGTTTCGCGTGGCCTCCACCATTTCAGACGAGGCGCGGGCCAAGCATCACGAGGCGCTGCGGCGCGGCGAACATAGCATTTACGAAGGGCTGACCTTCTGGACGCCGAACATCAACCTGTTTCGCGATCCGCGGTGGGGACGCGGGATGGAGACTTATGGCGAAGATCCGTATCTGACCGCGCGCATGGCCGTCGAGTTTATCAAGGGGTTGCAGGGCGACGATCCGAAGTATCTGAAAGTCGTCGCGACGGCGAAACATTATGCCGTGCACAGCGGGCCGGAATCGTCGCGGCATACGTTCGACGCTGTCGTGGATGAATCGGACCTGCACGAGTCGTACCTGCCGCATTTTGAAGCCGCGATCAAGGAAGGCGGCGCTTATTCGGTGATGTGCGCCTACAACAGCGTGGACGGGCAGCCGGCGTGCGCGAATCCGCGATTGCTGACGGACATTCTGCGCAAGCAGTGGGGCTTTCAAGGCTACGTGGTTTCGGATTGCGGGGCGATCGAAGATATTTACCGGCGGCACAAATTCGTGCCGACCGCGGAAGAAGGCGTGGCCAAGGCGGTACAGGCGGGAACGGATCTGAGCTGTGGCGGCGAGTACGCGAGCCTGGTGCCCGCGGTTCGCAAGGGGCTGATTGCGGAATCCGAAATCGATCAATCATTGAAGCGGCTGCTGCTGGCGAGGTTCCGGTTGGGCATGTTCGATTCGCCGGAGATGGTGAAGTACGCGCAAATTCCTTACAGCGAAAACGACAGCCCCGCGCATCGGGAACTGGCGCTCGAAACGGCGCGGAAATCGATGGTGCTGTTGAAAAACGACGCGGAGACGCTGCCGTTGAGCAAATCGCTGAAGACGATCGCGGTGATCGGACCGAACGCGGACGATCTGGACGTGCTGCTCGGGAACTATAACGGCATTCCGACGGCTCCGATCACGCCGCTTGAAGGGATTCGGCAGAAGGTGCCGGGGACGCGCGTGATTTACGCACGCGGCAGCGACCTGGCGGCCAATGTTCCGAATTTCGAAACGATTCCCGCGACGGCGTTGTTCACGTCCAATGCCGAGGACAAGAAGAGCGGCCTTACAGGCGAGTATTACACTGCCTGCGACTTCGACGGCAAGGCGCATCGGCCGCGCGCGCGGGCGCCGCAGAACTCCGGCTCGAAGCTTTTGTTCAGCCG
>JBEKOZ010000737.1:0-2926 GCA_049521275.1 Bryobacteraceae bacterium
TTGGGTTATCATCGTAGCATCGGGATTTTAACGGGATGAACCTGCCCAATGTACTCACGCTGGCGCGAATCTTCCTCGTGCCTCTGCTGGTGGCCGCGCTCCTGGCCGATCCCACGAGCGCGAATTGGGGCGACTGGATACCCGTTTCGCGCGAAATTTTCGCGTTGTGCGTGTTCCTGGCCGCTGCGGCGACGGATCTTCTCGACGGCTATCTGGCGCGGCGCCTGGGTCAGGTGACCACCGTCGGAACCCTGCTCGATCCCATCGCCGACAAGCTGCTCATTTCGGCCGCGCTGGTCTCGCTCGTGGACATTCATCGCATCCCGGCCTGGATGGTCATTCTGATCATCGGGCGCGAATTTGCGGTGTCGGGCCTGCGGTCGATCGCGTCGGCGGGCGGATACACCATCGCTGCCAGCGACCTGGGCAAATCGAAAATGGCGGCGCAAGTTACCGCGATCGCGCTGGTCATCGGCAGCATCCGCTGGACCTGGCTCAGTGAGCCGGCCACCATCGGAATGTGGATCGTGATGCTGTTCGCGATCGTGTCCGCGGCGGATCATTTTCGCACCTTCTGGCGCCGCGTGGACGATTCGGTCAAGCTCCGGAGACGCCGCGAATTGCTTCGGCTGGAGCGGCGGAAGAAGCGGAGTGCGATGGCGTCGGGGCAACCAGTTTAGGCAGCCCGCACGCGAGCCAGGCATCGAATCCGCCGATCACGTTCATAACATTCTCGAAACCCGCTCGCTGAATCAGGCTGCACGCAATGGCGCTGCGATAGCCTCCCTTGCAGTGCACCGCGATCGGCCGGTCGTGATCGAGCGTCCCCAGCAGCGACTCCAGTTTGTGCAGCGGCATCAGCTTCGCGCCTTCCATATGGCCGTCGGCGAACTCCGCTTCGCGCCGCACATCGACAATCTGTACGTTCGCCATCTCCCGCCGCAGGTCCTCGACGGAGACTTGATGAATCTCCGCCAGCGGGCCGGTCCAATGTTGCAGCGATCCGATGACGCGCTCCATGCCGACGCGCGCCAAACGCATGCGCGACTCCTTGAGATGCTCTTCGTCTTCGGCCACCAGGACGATGTCGTGATCAAGTCCGAGAATGGTCGCCGCAAACGATGCGTACTGTCCGCCGAGCGCGATATGCACCGCGCCCGGAATATGACCGGCGAAGAAATCGACCGATGGCCGCGTGTCCAGGACGATCGCACCCGGCGGAATCGCGGTCAATTCGGGGATCGGCCGCATTTCCGTCAGCGCCGGCGCGCCACTGCGATTGAGCTCGGCATCGAGAGCGAAATACTCGGGCCGTTCGGGCAGCTCCGCCGTCAGTAAGCGCACGAACTCCTCCTTCGACGCGGGCCGCAGCGCGTAATTGAGGGCTCGCTCCTTGCCGATGGTCGACTGCCGTTCCGGGCGCATCTGCTTGCCGCACAAGGAGCCCGCGCCGTGCGCTGGATACACCTCGACATCGTCACCCAGCGGCAGCAGCTTCTGATGCAGGCTATCGAACAGCATCTCGGCAAGCTGCTGCGGCGTGAGGTCGGGCGCAAGATCGGGACGGCCCACGTCGCCGATGAACAGCGTATCGCCGGTGAGCACCGCGTACGGCGTCTCCCGGCGGTCGAGGTCGGTCACGGCGATCGATACGCTCTCGATGGTATGACCCGGTGTTTCGAGGAACCGCAGCACCACGCGGCCGAGCCGGATCTCATCGCCGTCGTTGACATCGACGTGCGGAAAGGTGGCTCCCGCGCGCGCGCCGAGGTAGATTTTCGCGCCCGTCCGTTCCGCCAGCTCGCGATGCCCGCTCACGAAATCCGCGTGCAGATGAGTCTCAATGACGTGTTCGATCTTCAGCCCCTGCGCCGCCGCCTCGTCAATATAGAGCGATACGTCGCGCTGCGGATCCACCACCGCGGCCACGCCTTCAGAGCCCAGCATGTACGACGCATGCGAGAGGCAGGTGAGGTAAAACTGCTGGAAATACATCCTTACCGATTATAGATACGTACGCGAAACAGCGGCTTTGCTTTCTCCCCCGCGTCCTGTTCATAAACCTGTTCGGTTTTCCCGGGATCGTAATCGCGCCACAGCCAGGAGAGCGACTCCGGCAGTTGCGCATTGGCGTCGGCGCCGTTGTGCGTGCCGTTGCCGAACGTCAGATGGAAATCGTAGTCCTTCATTTTGAGCGAATTCGCGAGCTGAATATTTTGCAGCGGCCAGCTTCCGAAATCGTTCTCCAGATCCTCGCTGCCGTCCTGCAACCAGACGCGAATATTCCGCTTGGCTTCCTTGCGCACCTTGTTCGGATACACATTCCCACCGTCGATCTGCCCCGGATGCCACTGGATGCTGGTGTAGCTGCCGATGGTCGAAAGCACCCGCGAAAACTCTTCCGGATGCAGCCAGGCCGCGTTGAAAGAGCAGATTCCGCCCGACGATTCGCCGGCGATTCCGTGGCTGTAGGAATCCTTGCGAATGCTGTACTGCGCATAAACGCCGGCCAGCAGCTCGTCGAGAAAGTGAACATAGGTATCGTTCACGGTGTCGTATTCAATGCTGCGCATGGCCTTGTCGCCGGCTTTTCCCGGCGAAATAAACACGCTGATCATCACCGGAATGCGCTTCTGATAGGTGAGATTGTCGAGCACGTTCAAGGTCCGGCGGCCGTTGCGCGCAATGTGGCCTTGTCCGTCCTGCCAGATCATCAGCGCGGCGGGCTTCGAGGCGTCGTACTGCGCGGGAACGTAAATCCAATAGTCGCTCTGCATGCCGTCATAGACCTTGCTCCTATGTACGAGCTTTTCGGACATCTTTCCCTGCGGCACGTCCGCCTGTTCATAGGACGACGGCAGGAACACAGGAACGTCGAGCTGCCGCCCATCGGGGACGCGTCCGCCGAACGCCGCGCCGTCGATCA
>JBEKOZ010000738.1:0-1739 GCA_049521275.1 Bryobacteraceae bacterium
GGATCCGGCACAACTTATACGTGTTCCTTGTCTCCCGTATTGGGGGCGTACACCACAGGAATGATCCTGAATTGGAGGCCTGACGTGAACGGAGCCGGAGGCCCTACCACCTTGACCGTAAACGTGCTGGGGTCGATAAACGTTAAACTGGCGGATGGCGCCACAGATCCCGGTCCGGGGGATGTAGTGGCTGGGAGGATTCTCGAAATCTGGTACGACGGCGTGGTTTTCCGATTGATAAATGCCCCAATTCCCGAGGGAATTTTAGGTGAGGTTCAGCCGAGTTGCGTTGCCGCGGTCCGTGGCCGATTGTGGTTTGTGCCGGGTGCTTCAGGGGTACAGGATGGCTTGTCCGTTTGCGCCAAAGATGCCACGAATACTTATGCGTGGAGGACGCTGTACTAGTCATGCATAATCCCAAACCACTGCTGAGGACACTCGCCTGCGTCGCTCTGTCGGGAGCCCTCGCCTGGGCCGGTCAATCCGTCGTCCTGACCACGACCGGAGGCACCTCCGTCGATCCGAACATCTTCGGCCAGTCTTTCCGGGTGGAGTTTCAGATTCACGGCTGGACCGGCTCTACCAACGGCAACGGTTTCGCCTTGAATGGGACAGGAATGTCGATGGGGATCAACGCGACAGGCTCCCCGCCGATCCTTGGCGTGGGTGTGGCTGGCTACTACTATCCAGGCAACTGTAATGTAAATCTGACCGGGATCACGAACGGCTTAGTGCGGGTGCAAATGAACGCCTCGGGTTCGACCGTCGACGGAATCCCACCCGTGACATTCGTCACCGAGATCTGGAATTACAACGCCCAATCGTACAACTCGTGCTCGCAAACAACCACCGGTACCTACGGGAACAGCGCAACCGGGGGAACGTTCGGCGGGATGGCCGCTGATCTGGCGTTTCTCAACGTTTTCACGACGTTGGTGCCCCTGGGAAGCCAGCCTCCGGTCACTGCTTCGAGAGGCAACCGAACGGCGATTACGTTCGACTGTACATCGTCCCCGTCGAACTGCCTCACCGATCTGAGCGGGAACGGACACAACGTCACCTACGCGGGTGCGTCCTACGTGACCACGCCAAATCAAGTCGCTGTCGCGCTTCCTAAGACATTCGGTGCTCCCGCCTGGAGCAACTGGATATCGTTGCGCGCAGGATATCCGTCGCAGCTCGACGGCACGGCCAGCTATTCCCTGGCGGATGCAAGTTCCGCTGTGAATTATTCCTGGCAGGAAGTGATCGGGCCGAGTACCGTCGTCTGGGCCAACCAGACCTCGGGAACTCCGACCGTTACAGGGTTGGTTTTCGGGACCTACAACTTTTCCCTCCAAGTTACCGACGTGGCTGGCACCGAGAGTCTCGCGACTCTTCAGACAGGAGCGGTTGCTTACGATGACAATGGAGTGGTTATTCCACCCGATCCACGAGTCACGCAGATCTTCGGCCCGCAGATCGCTTTTGGTCAAAATCCATGGAGCTACCAGGATCAGCAGAATCTGTACGCCGTCAACGCGCAAATCCCGTATCAGGCCGCCCGCAACGATTTCTCCTGGGCCAATCCGCGGACGGGGACGGTTAGCTATCCTTTCGCGGGCAAAGGTTTCAATCCGGGTCCGTCCTGCACCACGCTCTCAGCTCAAATGCTGGTGACCGACACTACGATCTCGATCACCAACGGCGCGTGCTTGTCCCTGTCGAGCCTGCCGACATGGATTCTGGTGGGGAACCTC
>JBEKOZ010000738.1:1744-4665 GCA_049521275.1 Bryobacteraceae bacterium
TTGCTATGACGGGCGCGGCGTTAGTGGTGCAAACCCCTATACCGGCGGGATGACGCAACCAACTTTTCCGTCCGCGACGTGGCCTTCTGGAACCAATGTGGGCGAGTTCCGCATCCAGGGGACCTCAACCAGTTTCTTGACCGATCCGAACGGCGCTGCGTGTCCGGCTGGTGCGCCGGGGCCAATGGGAATCGCCATCCCCGGTCCGGGAACCGTCACGCTCACCTCAGGAAGCACCACGGTAACTGGAAGCGGCAGCGGCTGGACCGGAGCCATCACCGGGCAGCAGATCCTCATCAGTGGAACGCATTCGGGCATCGCTTTTAATTTCTGGGCGCAGCTGACGTATGTCTCGGCGACCAGTGCGACCATGAACCGTCCCGCGCCCGCTGGAATGG
This sequence comes from Bryobacteraceae bacterium, assembly GCA_049521275.1. GTDB lineage: Bacteria > Acidobacteriota > Terriglobia > Bryobacterales > Bryobacteraceae > Palsa-187. Next base: position 2,143 of record JBEKOZ010000738.1, read on the forward strand.
ATTCCTATTCCGGGCTCTCGTATCAAATCATCAACCAAACTTATCTATCTCTTGAGGTTGCGAGCGCAGCCGACGGTCATATCTTCCGTCTATTGAATGCGGGGCAGGGCTGCGAGTCCGAAACGGCCATGTTCGCGGTCCCCTTCCGCGACATTCCGACGTTTGACTCGACGACGCAATCCGGGGTCGGTTGGTCCTACAAAGGGTTCCTGAGCGAGTACACGCAAGCCGGGACGACGGAACCCAATTTCTACGGCTCCGGAGGATTGATGCCGCGATCCTTCTATTATCGAAGCGGCTACGCAGCAGCGCTCACCCTCGCGAACTCCGTGGACGAATATTACATCAGAGATCCTGAAATCTCAGAGGGCATCGGTTGTTTCGAGCCGTTTCCATGTGGCGGAGGGATCATTGGTGCGGCGGCGGATTTAGTACTCAATCCCAACACAGTCCTAATCTGGCCCAATCTCGAAACGTCGGCTTCCGGCGGAGAGACGGGCGGGTCGGCCTGCAACTACACCGACACCCGAGACTATGGCTATCAAACCACGCCGCTGGTGTTTGCCGCGAACTACGACACCAACCCGACAAATCAAGCGGCATTTACGACGGCGCTGGCTTCCGTGCTGACGACGGATCTCGGCTGCCAGCGCACGGCCGCGGACGGTTATAGCGCGGCGGAGCAGGGGAGCTTTGCAAATAGCGGCTATACCACCAATTTTAGAAGTTCGGTTCTGGTTCTAACGAATGGCTCAACCGCTGTTACCGCAGGCGCCGGGGCTAGCTTTGTTGCCGGAAACTCCAGCACGGCCGGCGATTGCTACGGCGTGGATCAGGTCACCCTTAAGGTGGCGAACGGCAGCAGCCTTGCAACGGTTATGAGTGGCACCCTCTCCCAACAGAATCTCTTATGGTTTTATGACGGAGTCAATACCGGTGTCTATGCCTACTCAGTGTCAGGGGCGAGTGTACAACTCGCGGGTGTATGGACGGGTGCGAGCGGCACCTATAATGCCATGAGCACTGGCGGAGGAGAAATCGTGAACTCAGGTGTCGCGAACGGCGGATACGGCGCAATCTGGACCGGCGCGGACGAGAGTTTCACCAGCAACGAAGCTTTGCGTAAGGCTTGGGCGTGCGTATGGAACAGCCCCACTAGCCTGACACTGTTCCGGCCCTGGGACGGCCCAAGCAGCAGTTCTCTCACCGGAGGCGCCAGCTACAAAATCAGCTATTACAACACTGGCGCCTTCCATCAGCAGCCATTTTTCACGGGGATTTTGGCCTATCGGCTGCGGCAATCACTGAACAGCTTTAACTCGACCATTGTGAACAACGCGCAGTCCATCCTGACGAATCTCGGCAACTGGTTCGCAACAGTCGGGTATGACGCTACGAATCATCACGGCTCCTTTTACGATACGATTCAAACGGCGTGCGGCTCGCAGGCTGATATGGTCGCCGGGTCGTTTTCCTCAATCCACGGGCAGCAGGGTTGCGGTCAAGTAGGGTCCGGTCTGCAATACGCAGGGGGCCCTCCGGAGTATTTGGTTTCCCGCGTGAACAATGTTGAAGGTGGGAACGCGATGATGCAGTATTACCTGGCGAACCCATCGCCAACCACACGGGCGTTAGTCGATCAGTTTTACGGCGCCGTTTTTGGACAGGTGGGAACCTGCTCGGCTTCCGTGGCCAGCACATGCGACGGCTACACCGCCACCAACTACGACAACGGGAGCCTGAGTGGGTACAAGTGGCCCGGGTTCTTCTTCGGCATGGGCGGCTTTTTCACTTCTTCATGGCCCGCGGTGCGCAATGGTGGCCGCGCCGCTCACCCCCGGACGGTCTCTGTCGGATTCGACATGGGTAGCGCGGTCAGCGCAAAAATTACAGTGATCGCGCCTTCGGGAGCGGTGACTACCGTGGCATGCTTGAGCTCGCCTTGTGCGATCACGGTAGACGACCGCCAAGGGAGCCATTGGTACGTGGTTCAGCGTCTTTCGAGCGGAGGGCAGATTCTTTCGACCGCCGATGCCGTGCTGCTGCCCCTCGCCCCTCAACCCTGACATCGCTGCGGCGATCTGAAACAATAGTCTATATGTGCGGTATCGCTGGTGTCGTGTACCGGGACGCGTCCGCTTTCGCGGAGCCCGTTGTGCGCGCGATGCTGCCCGCGCTTGCGCGGCGCGGGCCCGATGCCGAAGGTTTTGTGGCTTGGCCGGGAGTAGGCTTCGGACATCGGCGCCTCTCTATTATCGACTTGAGTCCAGCCGGCGCACAGCCCATGCTCTCGGCCGACGGCGATGTTGGAGTCGTCTTCAACGGCTGCATTTACAACTTCCTTGAAATCCGGCGGGAGCTTGAGCAGCGCGGACACACCTTCCGTTCGCAATGTGACACGGAGGTCCTGATCGCGGGCTATCGGGAGTGGGGCATCGATGCGTTTGTGCCCAGGTTGCGCGGCATGTTCGCCTTCGCCCTCTGGGATCAGCCGCGGCGGAAACTGACGCTGGTGCGCGACCG
>JBEKOZ010000739.1:0-5430 GCA_049521275.1 Bryobacteraceae bacterium
AGCGGCGGGCCTCGTGAAAAATTCCGATTTCAATGGCGCGGCCCAGGAAGGCGCGGGACTCTACCAGGTCACACAGAAACGCGGTTCGCGGGTGAGCGCCGCGGACGCATATTTGAAACCGGCGCTGCGGCGCGGCAACCTCACCGTGTGGACGCAGGTCCACGCGACGCGCCTGATCATCGAAGAGGGACGCGCGGCGGGCGTGGAGTTTTTCATGAAGAAGCCGCCCGGCCTGCAACAGGTTCGCGCGACGCGAGAGGTGATTCTCTGCGCGGGCGCGATCGGGTCGCCGCAACTGCTGCTGCTCTCGGGGATTGGTCCGCGGAGAGATCTGGAGGCGCTGGGCATTCCGGTAGCGGCCGATCTCCAGGGCGTCGGCGGCAATTTGCAGGACCATTTGAACATCGGCCAGTCCTATCACTCGACCAAGCCTGTTTCGCTCAGCAATGCGGAGAGCCTTCCCAATCTGCTGAAGTATATTCTCCAGAAGACGGGTCCGCTGACTTCGAACATAGCCGAGGCGGGGGCGTTCACGAAATCGCGCGCGGATCTGGCCGACTGCGATTTGCAACTGCACTTCGCGCCGGTCTATTTTGTCGAGCACGGGCTGAAGAATCCTCCGGGCCATGGCTTCAGTTTGGGCGCGCTGCTGCTGACGCCGAAGAGCGCGGGAAGGATTTATCTGCGGTCCGCCGATCCCGCCGAGGCTCCCGCGATCGATCCCGCGTATCTTTCGAACGAACAGGATATTGCGCCACTGGCGGAGGGGCTGAAGCTGGTTTGGAAGCTGCTGGAGTCCAAGGCGTTCGATGCATATCGTGGCGACGCCGTTTTTGGAAAGGAAGACCCGTCCTCGTTCATCCGAGCCTATGCCGAGACGCTGTATCATCCGGTGGGGACTTGCAAAATGGGTCAGGATGCGTCGAGCGTGGTGGACGCGAGGCTCGCCGTGCATGGCGTGCCGGGGCTTCGAGTGGCGGATGCGTCGGTGATGCCGAAGATCGTGCGAGGCAACACCAATGCACCGGTGATGATGATCGCGGAGAAGGCGGCCAGGATGATTCTGGAGCCGTGAACTCAAAGAGAAAGGTAAGCTTTAATCTTGCCCACCAGCTTTAAGTTGAGCAAAGAGGCGCTGGCCTCGCTCGGTTCGATGGAGGGAAGCTTCTACCTTCCCGCGGTGGAGCGCCGTCCGGCCGAGCCTCGTCTCAAACTCGCGCCCAAGCCCTTGTGGCCCGGATGGCTGCTCTCCATCGCCGTCGCGGCTCTGGCTTTCGCTATTCATTATCTGCCGTTCGCTCCGTTCCGCGTCGGTTCGCGGCGTCCCATCAGCGCGGCGATTCTCGCTATCTTCGTCGGCGCGCTGGCCGCGAATTTCCTGCCCCTCGGCGTGCGCATTTTTCACGGCGCCAAGGACGCGGTGCGCCGCTCGATCCCGCTGACCATCGTGCTGACCGGCGCCAGCCTCAACTTCTCGAACGCATCGGCCGTCGGCTGGCGAGCCTTCGGCATCATCGTCGCCACCATGACCGCAGCCATGGCCTCGGCCTGGATTTTCGGCCGCATGATGAAGCTCAGCTCCGGCGCGAGCGTCCTGATCGGCGCGGGCACCGCGATCTGCGGCAATAGCGCCATCATCGCGGTGGCTCCGCTGATCGACGCCGAGGATCGCGACGTCATGCTGTCTGTCGGCGCGATTAATGTTCTGGGCCTGGCGCTGATGTTCGTCAGCCCCTTCGCCGGCGGCATGCTCGGCATGAACGATCAAGCCTACGGAGTCTGGGCCGGCACCACCATTCACGCCGTGCCCCAGGCGGTCGCCGCCGGATTCGCCTACAGTGCCAGAGCCGGCGGCCTGGCGACGCTCGTGAAGCTGGTGCGCGTGGCCCTGCTCGCCCCTCTGCTGCTGATTCTGGCTTTTTCCTACGCGAGATCGAGGAGAGATCGCGTTAAGGTGCATTATTCGCGTCTGATTCCGCCTTTTCTGTGGGGTTTTCTGGCCTTATTCGCCCTTAATTCACTCGGCTTTCTGCCGATCCTCCAATTCCAGAATGGATCGTCCGTCGGCTCCGCCAGTATCCTCACCGAGGCCGGGAATCTGCTGCTCACTCTTTCCATGGCCGCGCTCGGCCTCGAAGTCAATGTGCGCGTACTGGCCAAAGCCGGAGGAGCGGCCATGGCGGCCGGCGCGCTGACCTGCGTCACCACCTGCGCGGCGAGCTATCTCCTCATCCGCGCATTACTTTAGCGTTTTCATCCGCGTCTCCGCCGGCATGTCCATGGCATAACGTGGTCATGCTGACTTACTCACAAACCAGCGGCGAGATGCGCAATGCCGCTGCCGTTCTGCTCGGTCGAGGATACGCCGGACACGGCGCGGGCGTGAATAATCCCGCGCTCCAATCGGTTCACGACACGGGACCTCTTCCGCAGGGACTCTACACCATCAATCCGCCTGTAAATACGGCAACCCACGGGCCCTATGTGATGTGGCTGACTCCGGATCCGGCGAATGAAATGTTCGGCCGCTCCGGCTTCGGGATCCACGCCGACGAGATCGCGAATCCAGGCAAGCGCCTGGCCTCCACCGGCTGCATCGTGATGAGCAACGCGGCTCGCGTGGCCATCTGGGAGTCGGAGGATCGTCAGTTGCGAGTGACCGCCTGATCAACGCGCTCGTTTCTCCGTACGCACCTTCGAATTAGCTAAACTTAGTGCAGTGAAGCACGACGCAAACATTCACAAGGCGAAGACCCCTCCATCCCGCCCGATCGACCGCGCCGAGTCCCAGAAAGAACAACCGCCGAAGCGAACCCCGGGAATCTGGAAGGGAAAGGTAAGGATGCGCCGCGACTTCGATGCGCTGCCTGAATCAATCGCCGCGGCTTTTCGCGGTCAGCGGCCTTGAATCTGTTGCTCGTTATCAGGTGGGCAACCCAGCTAAGCGATCTCGCGAAGGGTGGGCCCGTCGACTGGTCGGACAGTTGGACAGAGGAAAACCTGGCGGATCTGCAAAAAGCTTCTATTGCCAACTTTGAAGCACGGGAGCCGGCGTCCAGTTGACGGCTCGAGACGTCGTCATCGCTGCGTTCCCCGGCGCTCACATGACGAAAACGCGGCCCGCCTCGGTTTTATCGACTGCCGTTTATCACGACCACGGTGCCGACGTCATCGTGGGTTTGATCACAAGCAAATCGGCCGATCCGCTGCATCCGACTGACTGCGAGATCAAGAACTGGAGAGCAGCGGGGCTTCACGTGCCCTCCTGTTTCCGGCTCTATCTCGCCACTCTGCTCCAGCGTGACGTACGCGTTATCGGCAGATTGGCTGCCGATGACTGGCGCGAAATTCGGCGATGTGTTGAAATCGGTCTCCTCGGAGCGTGGCCGCGGTCGGCTACTTAACCCTCTCGTCCCGCTCCACTTTCCCATCTCTTATGTGAATCACCCGCCACGCGTGCATCGCGATGTCGTGCTCGTGGGTGACCAGCACTATGGTATTGCCTTGATCGTGGAGCTTCTGGAACAACGCCATGATCTCGACCCCAGTCGCCGTGTCGAGCGCTCCCGTCGGTTCGTCCGCCAGCAGGATCGACGGGTTATTGACCAGTGCGCGCGCCACGGCCACGCGCTGGCGCTGGCCTCCTGAAAGCTCGCTCGGTTTGTGCATCATGCGCTGTTCCAGGTCGACCGCGCGCATCGCCTCTTTCGCCCGCACCTCACGATCCTTCGCGGAAACACCGGCGTAAATCAGAGGCAGTTCCACGTTATGCAGCGCCGTGGCGCGGGCCAGCAGGTTGAAGGTCTGGAACACGAAGCCGATTTCCTTGTTCCGGATCCGCGCCAGCTCGTCGTCGTCCATGTCGCTGACCAGGCTGCCGTTCAGGTAGTAACTCCCCGCGGACGGCGTGTCCAGGCAGCCGATCAGGTTCATCAGCGTCGATTTTCCCGATCCGGACGGGCCCATGATGGCGACGTACTCGCCCTTCTTGATCTCGATATCGACGCCCGAGACGGCGTGAATGGTCTGGTCGCCCATCACGTAGGTCTTCATCAGGTCCCAGGTGCGGATGATGATCCCGTCGCGCCGGAGCTGCTCGCCCCGCTCTATCTTGTCGACCACCGCGGCTTGCATTTAATTCTTGACGTCGACAACCGGGATTGTGTTGTCCACTTTTACCGGCGTCTCGTTGCGAACGGTGCGGATCACTTTGTAGCTGCCGGTGATGATCTGGTCGCCGTCCTTCAGGCCGCTCAACACTTCGATGTCGGTGGCGCCGGTAATGCCGGTCTCCACCTTGCGGAATTCGGCGTGTCCTTTGTTGATGACGAACACACCTTGCAGCTCCTCTTTCAAGGACTTGTCGTTCGGAGCGACCGATGCAGCCTGGACGCCGGTTTTCGGAGGCTCCAGATCGCCTTTAGTGCGCACCGTGAGCGCCTGGATCGGGATCGTGATCACGTTGTGCCTGGTGGCCGTGGTGATCTTCGCGTTACAGGAAAGGCCCGGGCGAATCTCGCTGGGCGGATCGGTCAAAGCCACGACCACCTTGAAATCCTTGGCTTCCTGGCTCGAAGTAGTGCTTTGCGAGGCCGCCAGGCCGGACGAACGGAGAATGGCGGTGTTCCCGATCTCGATGACCTTGCCGGTGAAGGATTTGTCGGGCATGGCGTCAATCTTGACCGCGACCGTCTGCCCCAGTTGCACGTTGATGATATCGGTTTCATCCACCTTGACCTCGGCCGTGATCAGCGACATGTCGGCGATGGTCATGATGGTGGATGCGGCTGAATTCTGAACGCCCGGAACCACCGTTTCACCCTCGCGGACCGGCAGGTTGGTGACCACGCCATCGATCGGCGAGACGGCGTCGAATTTGGCCAGAACGTCGGCGATGCGCGCCAATCCGGCTTCCTGCTGGGCCACGCGGCGCTGATAGGAATTGAGCTGTGCGGAATTCTGGACGCGCTGCGATTTCGCTTGCGCGTATCGGGCCTCATCCTCGCGGAGGGCAGCCTGGGCCGAACGGTAATCGGCGACCCTGGTGTCAAAGTCCTGTTTGGCAATCAATTGATGTTGCTGAAGCAAATCGGCGCGGTCCAGCAGCATTTTGGCCTTCGCCAGTTCCGATTTGGACTTCTCCACCGTCGCTGCGGCGGTGGCGATCGCATCATCTTGAGCCTTTACGCTGGCTTCGGCGGCCGCGGAATCGGCCTCGGCTGAGGAGACCATCGCTTTGTATTGCGTCACATCCGCTTGCGCCTGAATATGTTCGATGCGGGCAACCACCTGATCCTTGCGGACGTGGTCGCCTTCCTTTACCAGGATTTGCGTGATCCGGCCCTGCGCGTTTGCCCCTATGTTGATGTAATTGCGTGGCTTGATCTCACCGGACGCGGTTACGATCGAGGTCAGGTCGGATTTTGATGC
>JBEKOZ010000740.1:0-2917 GCA_049521275.1 Bryobacteraceae bacterium
AAGCGGAAGCTGCTCGAACTGGTGCAGCAAGGGTGGGTGAGCGGGTGGGACGATCCGCGGATGCCGACGATTGGCGGGATGAGGCGGCGAGGATATACGCCGGAAGCGCTGCGAAATTTCGCGCGCGGCCTGGGGGTGTCGAAGACCAACGGAACCACCGAACTATCGCTGCTGGAGTATTACGTGCGCGAGGATTTGAACAAAACCGCGCTGCGCGTGATGGCGGTGCTGCGGCCTCTGCGAGTGGTGATCGACAATTATCCGGAGGGACTGACCGAGCACATGGAGGCAGTGAACAATCCCGAGGATGCGTCGGCCGGCACGCGCACGGTTCCGTTTTCCAAGGTGCTGTATATAGAAGAAGACGATTTTCGCGAGGTTCCTCCGCCGAAGTATTTCCGCTTGTCTCCGGGCAAGGAGGTGCGGCTGCGGTATGGGTACTTTATCACCTGCACCAGCGTGGTGAAGGACGGACAGGGCAACGTGGTCGAGGTGCATTGCACTTATGACCCGGCGACGCGCGGCGGGGATTCGCCGGATAAGCGCAAGGTGAAGTCGACGATTCATTGGGTGTCGGCGGAGCACGCCATCGACGCCGAGGTGCGCGTTTACGAGACGTTGTTCGCGCGCGAGAATCCGAACGAGGTGGAAGAGGGGCAGGAGTTCACGGCGAATCTGAATCCGAAATCGCTGGAGGTGATTACCGGCAAGCTGGAGCCGAGCCTGGCGGGGGCCGCGCCGGGCGGCAAATATCAATTCGAAAGACTGGGATATTTTTGCGTCGATAAGGACTCGACCGCGGACAAGCTGGTGTTCAATCGGACGGTGGCGCTGCGCGACACGTGGGGCAAGATCGAGAAGAAATCGCAATGATCGTGATCGGTCTGGGAGGTCTGCTGGACGACGCGGCGTGCGCGCTGCTTAAGAACGGACAAGTGCTGGCGGCGGTGGAAGAAGCGAAGCTGACGCGCGGGCAAAGGCCCGGCGGATTGCCCCGGGCGGCCATCGAAGAATGCCTGCGATTGTCCGGCGCGACGCGCGATCAGGTGGACTCGGTGGCGATTGTGAGGCCCATTGCGCGGGGGCCCGAGGCGGAGCTGCACCTCACTTTGCGCGATCAGTTTCCGCATGCCGAGGTGGTGGTGGTGGAGCATCACCTGGCGCACGCCGCGTCGGCATTCTTCGGGTCGCCGTTTGAGGAGGCGACGGTGCTGACGCTGGACCACGCCGGGGATTTTCGCTGCGGGGCGCGCTGGAAGGGGTCTTCTGGAACAAAGACAGACCAACTGGAACTGGAGAAGGAATGGTATTATCCCGATTCGCTGGGCCGTTTGTACGGAGCGGTGACGGAGCTGCTGGGGTTTCGCGCGGGCGCGGACGAACATAAAGTGCAGTGGCTATCGGCGTCGGGCGACGACCGGTTTGTGCCGGTGTTTCGGGAGATGGTGACGGAGGCGGCGCGGCTGGACCGCTCGTATTTCGATGGGAACCGGCTGTCGGCTGGTGGATTCAGCGGGAAATTTTTTGAAGCGCTGGGGCTGGCGGATGGGGCGAGGATTCCGCCGGTACTGGCGCCGTCGATCGCTCGCGGGTTGCAAAAGATTGTCGAAGAGACGGTGCTGGCGCTGGCGGGCGAGGGAGAGAATTTGTGCCTGGCGGGCGGGTTGTTTTTTAACGCGCTGCTGGTGGAATCCTTGGAACGGAGCGGGCGTTGGAAAAATGTCTTCGTCCAAGCGGCGGCGGGGAATGCGGGGACGGCGCTAGGGGCGGTCTATCACGTGTGGCACCAGCTGAAGAAGCGCTCGCGGCACGCCTCAGGCGCGAACGCCGGGACGTTGCTGCTGGGGCCGAGCTACGGGGTCGACGAGATCAAGCAGGTGCTGGAGAATTGCAAGCTCCGCTTCCGGTATCTGCGTTCGGCCGACGACGCGCTGGCGGCGGCGGTGAAGATGCTGGGCGAGCACAAGATCGTCGCGTGGATGCAGGGGCGGATGGAGTTTGGGCCGCGGGCGCTGGGGAACCGGAGCATATTGGCGTCGCCACTCGATCCTTATTCGACGGAAAATTTGAATTTATTCATTAAACATCGCGAGCCTTTTCGCAAATTCGCGGCCTCGGTTCCGGCGGAATTGGCGGCGGAATATTTCGACGCGGGTCCGAATGCGCGGACGATCGCGACAGTGGGGCGGGTGCGGGCGGCGCACAAGAAGACGTTCGAACCGGCGATTCTGGGCGAGGACATGGTGCGGGTCCACATGGTGGACGAGGCGGAAAATCCGCTGTTTCACCGGCTGCTACACGAGGCGGGGAAGGCAACGGGGCTCCCGGTGCTGTACAACACCAGCTTCAATTTATTCGGAGAGCCGCTGGTGTCGACGCCGCGCGATGCGGTGCGGAGCTTTTATTCGTCGGGGATCGACGGGTTATTTGTGGGGAATTTCCTGTTGGAAAAATAAAACGGTCAGCCGGCCGCGGGAAATACGTCCTGGATTTGGACACCAACTTGGAACGTGGGGCCCGCGCGGAGGCAGTAGCGCACTTCGGCCATGATAAAAAGATCGCGCACGTGAATCTGGACGACGGCGCCGCGGATCAATTCGATGGGGACCAGAAGCTTGAGCCCCTCCTTCGAAGCGTCTACGATTCTCATTTTGATCCGGCGCGATTGGCGCGGGTCGAGCACGGTCAATACGGCTGGATCATCGGTGGCGACACGGCGGCCTTTTCGTCTTTCAGGGCCGACGTATTCGTCGTTTCCGGCTGGTATCCATTGACCGATGGCCGCGCGCGCTTCCTCAAACTGGACGCCACAGGGGACACAGGCTTTGAGATGGGACTCGACAAGTCCGGAAAGCTCTTCCGTTAACTCACCGAGGGCGTACAATTCCAGGCGCTCCGCTTGCATGTGCACAGACTC
>JBEKOZ010000741.1:0-2911 GCA_049521275.1 Bryobacteraceae bacterium
GCGCCCGTTTAAGCCTCTCGTCAATGTTGTCGCCTTACTTTACTTCAAACTTGGCATCCTGAGTGACGTTCTGATTGGATACGTTATCGATTACCGCGTACTGTTCCGTGTAAATTCCCGCCCGCAAGCCTGCCGGGATCGGAATCCGGCCGCTGACATGGATCCAATAGGTCGGCGGCCGGTAAAACTCAGCGTCGCTAAGATCGATAAAATTCGGCTGGTCCAGTGCCACTTTCCCGTCCGGGTCAAGCACCGTCAGACTCATGCGGCCACTGGTTTTGCCATCCCGAAACTGAAGGCCGAATATGTTCGCATTCATGTAGACCGTGCTGCCGCCTTCCATCGCCGGCATGGACTCACCAGGCCCGCTTTCGGTGCGCGACAGCTGGAAATCCCGAAGCTCGAGCCCGTGCGGAGGCGCGACTGCGGCGGCATTCACTTCAATAGAAGGCGTCAATTCAAGATTTGCTCCATCGACTGCGTCATGAATCTTAATGCTGATCTTGTATCGGCCCGGAGGAGCGTAGGGCGGTAGTTGCATTCCCAGGTATCCGTTCACGGGCTGTCCGCGGTCCAGCGCTGAATTAAAGCGGACCGTCCAGGGTTCGTGGATCGTCACACCCGCCGGGTCGGCTGCGGTCAACAGGAAGCCGAGGTCGGGAACTTTTTGCGCGTCCCTTGCAAATCCCGCGATGTCGTATTTGAGAAACACCAGGTCGCCCGGCTTGAAGACCGCATTCGCGCGAACTGGGCCGCCCTTGCCCTCGGTGTATACGAAATTTCCTGCCTTGAGGCGTCCAGTCGAGGTTACCGGGATGGTCGCTGGAAGCGCGGCAAACTCGCCAGTGACAAATTCCGGAGCGCCGCGGTGAATCACATACGCCCCCGCCAGGCCTCCCACCAGGGCCGTGAACCAGACCAGCGCCACGAAAATGCGTAGCGGCTTGGAGATGGGGCTTTCGACCACCACCGTGCCCGCCACATGGTCGCCTATGCGCTGCCGCGTCTTTGAAAGAACGGCGACGCAAAATCCGACCAGATAGACGCCGATGCCGTCGATGATCCTCAGGATGTTTCGGAGCAGTGACGCCGACATTCCCGGTGGCGCGCCGGTTTTCCGCCGGACTTGTATCCCGGCGATGGCTTTACCCAAGGTCGAACCGAAAAGTCCTTCAGCCAGCCAGAAGTACAAAAACCCCGCGATGGACGTGATGCCGATGGTGACAGCCGCGGGCATGCCATTGAGAGAGAAACCGCTGTCGGTGACGCCGCCTAGCTGGGCCGCGGTCGCCATCCCGGCCACTGCAAATAGAATCCCGATGAAGATCATATCGAGAACCGACGCCACCACGCGTTCGCCCATTCCCGCCAGTCCAAAGCCGCCGACAAACGTAGCTGGACTCGCCACGTTCTGAATCGGCACCGCGGGTGGAGGCGGCGGAACCCATGCCGGTGCCGGCGCCGCCGCTTGATAGGGAGGCGCCTCGGGTAGGGCTGCGGAGTGAATCGGGGTGGCTTGAGCCGGGGCCGCCTGGACGAGGGGATTTCCACAATTCGCACAAAACCGTACGCCCTCCGCGAGCGGATTGCCGCAAGAACCGCAGAACATGTTTATGCCTCCGTTACCGTTTTCGATTGAATGGCAGTATACTCCTTTTCAAGCGAAGTGAATGGCGTGGTCGCCCCGGTCCGCATGCTTACGCATGGCGGTTCAGTGTCGAGCCCGAGGCGGCAACATCGGCTCGCAGTCACCGCCGAACCGCCATGCGTGAGCATGCGGACAGATGACCCCGCTCAACACTAATCGAAATAATCCTCGCTGGAGGACGGCTCCGGTAAGGGGAGTTCCCTAACCATTCCGTTCTTGATCTCTCGAGGGAAGCGAGCGCCGTGTGCGTCGACATAAGGGCACTGCTCGGGGGGTCCGGTGACGACGGTCATCGAGGGATCCGACGGAGCGATCCAATACACCTTGTCGCGCCAGTCGCGCAGCCACGGGACCAGATCGAAGTCCCAGCGGTCGGTGGCGACGCGCCAGCGGCGGTGACCAGCGGGGTCCAGGAAACCGAAGGTCTCGCGGAGCCACATCTGATGGGCCTCGCCCGCGGGAAACCCCGGCTCCGCGAAATAGGTCATGAGGTAGGCGCCGCCGCGGCCCGAGAACAGCGGCACCCAAGAGATGACGCACCTGACTCCGTTCATGAGCAGGAGACGCGGGATCACATACGGGACCTCGGGTCCGGGCAGGATGCGGGCTCGCTTGGTGAGCGCCGCGCCGGCGAGATCGGCGGCCGATACGCGGAGCGCACCCGTATACGTTATGAAATGCCGGCTATCTCCGATGGGCAGTTCGTCGGATGCGCTGACCTCCCACCACAGACCATCGAGGCCGAAAATGTCCATGCGCTTCCGCACCAAAGAGCCGTCGATGGGGCAGCGGCTGATAGGCGCGAGCGGAAGGCTGTCCATATAGCGCTGCCTGAGATTGTCTTCCTGCTGAAGCAGGTCCTGCCGCGCGGGCACGGGCAGTTGGCGGCCCTCGGGCGAGAATCTGCGGTCTCGCGAGGCTCTCAACTCCGCGAGCAGCGTGTCACGATCGTGTTTGGGATCCGAACTCATTGCAACCCCCAGCGGGAATCGAGCTGGAAATTATATCCCTCTGCCTGCTTCGCATCCAAGTAATCCTCAAGCTGCTGCTGGTTCTCGATGTTGACGATGTCTCCGTTGGGGTCCATCGCAGTCAGAGGATAGTTTATATCCTGTTGCACCGGAGAAGTACCGGCGGGACCGTGCTGGATTACGTCCCCTCCAGGGTGGTCGACTGCATCGTTACAATCGTTCATCGTGCCTTTGTCCTCCGGGGAGATAACGCCTTTGCCTTCGGTTGCCTCCGCAGCACTTGTTTTACCTT
>JBEKOZ010000742.1:0-2893 GCA_049521275.1 Bryobacteraceae bacterium
AGCGAAGGCGGCCGGCTGTGAGCGGAAGGCCCGCGCGGCGGAGGCGAACAGAAAAATGGCGGCGATCGCGAAGCAGGCGGCCGAGGGAATCGTCCCTGCGAGACCGGTGCGCCACCAATCGGCGTGCATGACGAAGGGAATCAGCAAAAGGTGGAGCAGAGGCAGCCAGCCGGTGCCTAGCTGCTCCGGTCCGGGAGTGCGCGAATCGAGAATGCGGCGGGCGATGTCGAAATGCGACTCCGCATCGCCGAAATAAAGCGTGTAGCCGTGCGCGAAGGTCCAGCGCGCGGCAACGATGGAGACGGCGGCGGCGGTCAGCGCCGCGCAGCCGTACACGATCGCCTTAAAAATACGTGAATCGGCGAAATTCTTGGAAGCGCTCATCGATTTGGGCTCGCGTGAGGGTGCGGAATCGCTCGACACCGAAGCGTTCGCAGCAGAAGCTCCCCATCACGGAGCCATGAATGACGGCGCGGCTGAGCTCGCCCAGGGTGACGTGCTCGGACTTCAGGTCGAAACCCTGCTCGGCCAGATAACCGATGAAGCCGCCGGCAAAACAATCGCCCGCGCCGGTGGGATCGAAAACGTCGTCCAGCAGATAACCGGGGACAACAAAAAAAGAATCGCGGCGGAACAGCATGGCTCCATATTCGCCGCGCTTGATCACCAGGGTGTGCGGGCCCATGTCGAGAATCGCCCGCGCGGCCTTGCGCAGGTTCGCATGGCCGGAGAGCATCTTCGCCTCGCTGTCGTTGATCAGCAGAAAATCCCAATGGCGGATGGCGGCGAGCAGCTCGTCTCGGAAATCGGCGATCCAGTAGTTCATGGTGTCGCCGCCGGCGAGGCGCACATGGGTCATCTGGCCGCGGACCGCCGCCTGCAAAGCCGGCTGGATGTTGCCGAGCAGCAGGTAGGGCGCCGATTTGTACCTGTCGGGAAGCTTGGGGTTGAAATCGGCGAACACGTTCAGGTCGGTGCGCAGCGTGGTGCGGTCGTTCATATCGTCGGAATATTTTCCGGCCCAGAAAAATGTTTTCCCCGGGACGCGTTCCAGACCTTCGAGATCGATTCCATGATGCGTCAGCAGGTCCGTATCTTCCTGCGCGAAATCGTCGCCGACCACCGCCACGAGGCTGGTTTTGGTGAAAAAGCTGGAGGACAGCGCGATGTACGTCGCGGCCCCTCCGAGCATGCGGTCAACGCGGCCGTGCGGGGTTTCGACGCCGTCATAGGCGACGGAACCGACCACAATAAGAGACATCTTTTGATTGTAGCCATTAACCTGGGACCGATAAGATAGAAGAAGTGTTCTCTCTTTTGACGTCCGCCGGGTCCCGCAACCTGCCGGATCTGGTAATCCTGCTGCTGGTGTTGCTGGCGCAGGCGGGCGGAGTCTATTTCCTGCTGCGTTCCTCCGCGGCCCGCGACCGGCGATGGGCCCGTGGACTGCTTCTCGCGTCCGGCGTGCTCTCCGGAATCGTCCTCGTTCTTGGATTTCTGCTGACGTTTGCTCGCGTCTCCCAGCGTTTTCCCTCCTGGGCAGCGAGCTGGCTCCGAGGTTCGGCGATGAGCTGGGCCATGCTTTCGGTGCTCTGGACGGCAGCGTGGCTGGCCTGGACATTGCTGACGGCGATCCTGCGGCCCGTGCATTCCTCGGCAAGGCGAGGCTTCCTCCACTCGGCGGGCGCGGTTCTGTTTGCGGCTCCAATCGCGACGGTGGGCTACGGAGTTTTCGTCGAGCGGCGGAACATCCGCCTGCGCGAACAGAAGATTGTCATTCCGGGACTGGCCGAGGATCTCGATGGGCTGCGCATCGTGCAATTGAGCGACATTCATCTCAGTCCGTTTCTGAGCGTGCGTGATCTGGCGCATGCGGTCGGGATCGCGAATGAGACCCATGCTCACCTCGCGCTGGTGACCGGCGATATGATCTCCAGCTACCGCGATCCCCTCAATGCGTGTTTGGAGAATCTGGCGCTGTTGCGCGCCGAAGCGGGAATTTTCGGCTGCCTGGGCAACCATGAAGTCTACGCGGGCGCGGAGGATTACGCGACCACACGAGGCGCGCGGCTGGGAATTCGCTACCTGCGCTCGGAAGCGGTGCGATTGAAGTTCGGCGGCGCCGTGATGAATCTTGCCGGCGTCGATTACCAGCGGTTTAACAAACCTTATCTGGTCGGCTCCCAGGAGATGGTCGAGCCGGGAGTGTGCAACCTTTTGCTCTCGCACAATCCCGATGTGTTTCCGGTGGCTGCCGGGCAAGGCTTCGACTTGACCGTGGCGGGCCACACGCACGGCGGGCAGATTCGCATGGAGATTCTGCGGGAGGACCTGAACATCGCGCGATTCTTCACCCCCTACGTGGACGGTTTATATCAGCAGGATGGCCGTTCGATTTTCGTCTCGCGAGGAATCGGGACCATCGGGTTGCCGGCGCGGCTGGGCGCTCCTCCGGAGGTCGCGCTGTTGCGCTTGTGCCGTTCCTGATCGTCAGCGACATTCACGCCAATCGCGAGGCGCTCGAAGCGGTGCTCGCCGACGCCCGCGGAAAGTATGACCGCATCGTGTGCCTGGGGGACCTGGCGGGCTACGGCGCGGATCCGAACTTCGCGGTCGACTGGGCGCGCGCGAACGTCTCGGCCATCGTGCGGGGCAATCATGATAAGGTTTGCGCGGGGCTCGAATCGCTCTACTCCTACCGGCCGTCCGCCCGCGCTGCGGCGGAATGGACGGTGAATACGCTCACCGCCGCGAATCGCACCTACCTCGAAAGGCTTCCGCGCGGGCCGCTGCCTTATGAAGGCTTCGATCTGGTGCACGGATCTCCGGTCGATGAAGACGAATACCTGGTGACCACCGGCGACGTCTCGGCGATCGCCAGGGAAATCGAGAC
>JBEKOZ010000743.1:0-3470 GCA_049521275.1 Bryobacteraceae bacterium
GGCCCATTCGCCGTGATACCAGGGTCCAGCCACGATGAAGTTGTTCCCTTGTGAGTCATTCTCCGCCGAGTTGCGGAAAATCTTCCAGGGGCCCCATGGATCTTCCTGGTCCCAGAATCCCGCCACGTTCAGATTAGGCACCGGACTGGAATGCAATTGATTCACCCACGCCTCCCGCTTCCAGAAGGCATCGTAGTCGGGATGCTCCACGGTGTCATTCCAATACGGCAGCGAGTTGTGCAGATAACGGGCATTGATGTTGGACACCGGCCCGAGCTTCAGGTACCAATCGTAAGTGTCGTAGATGTCGAAATGGAAGTGGGTGTTTTCGTTTTTGTCTGCCTGTTCCAACACAGCATACTCGAAGCTATAGCTCAACCGCAGAGCCCCGTAGCGGTGGTCGTCGTCGTTCATCCACTGGTCGACGGGCGAGGCTTGCTCGGAGACCGCTTTCAGTGCTGGATGCGGACCGAGGAGCGTGAGGCCCGCGGTGAGACCGGCATAGGAGACTCCGTAAATCCCCACGCGGCCGTTATTGTTCGGCACATTTTTCACCAGCCAGTCTATAGTGTCGTAAGCGTCGGTGGTCTCGTTGGTGTCCTTGGGGTCCGCCAGGTTGACTTGCGAGGAGAGCTTGAAAACGCCTTCGGATTTGAAGCGCCCGCGCAAGTTCTGCTGTACCCAGATATCGTCTGGAGACGGATTCCGTCGCGAACCGGAATCATGACTTCCTGGTAGCGGAAGAAAGGCTTTTCGGCCGCGGTCTGCGCGCCCAAAAACAGTGCGCCGGCACAAACCGCCGCAAGAATCCTCGCCAATCGAATCATCGCCGCCTCCTCAAATGCGGAAAGAATTATTGGGATGTCTTTTAGAACTCCCGATGATCGCACATTAGTCGATGTGAGTGCCGTTTGAGCGGAACTTGATCTGCCGAGCGGTGATCGAAGCGCACCAGTTAACAAGGATTATCGGCAACCTCCCAGAACGTCGAACCCAGGGTGGTAGTCTGCTGCTGCGTAATCTGAATCGTCCAAGATGCCTGGGTAAGCCCTGGATCAGCCATTGATGAGCACGATCTTTCCTTCTACCGAACCCGCCGCTAATAGCTCAAGCGCGTTTCTGGCATCCAGGAGCGGCAACGTGCAGGTGATCAGAGGGTCGATTTTCTTCTCGGCGAGGAGGGTGAAGATCTTTGGAAGATCCTCGCGGAGTGGCTTCGGGTCTTTCTGATACAGCCTGGTAATGCCATAAAACTTGCCGTGCCGTCCGCGCAGACGCGCCCCAAGGAAGATGTTGGCGAACATGGCCAGCTGGGACAGCGTTGAGGAGGCACCCATGAAACCAAATCCGACCAACGTTCCGCCCCGCCGGAGCGCGCCGATGCAAGGACCGATGTTGGCGCCTCCGACCGCATCGAACACGTAGTCGACACCCTGAGGTTCGAGGTCACGTGTGAGGCGATCGATCGACCCGGCCCGATAGTCAATCGGGGTTGCACCGAGGGAGCGCAAGGTATCATGCTTCGGCGCCGAAGCGGCGCCGTATGTTTTGACACCAGCCAGCCTTAACAGCTGCAAAGTGGCAGTGCCGACGCCTCCCGCAGCGCCGGTCACCAGGGCAGTCCGGCCAGGATCGACTTTCGCAACCCGATGAATCATCTGCCAGGCGGTGACGTAGTTTAAGATCACCGCCGCGGCGTCGCGATCGGAGACGTCATCCGGGATCGGAAGGAAATGCTCGGCCTCCCGTACAAGAAGCTCGGCGAAGCCCCCATATACGGTAAGCGCCGCCACGCGATTACCCACTTCGAAGCCGGTGACACCGGCGCCGATCGCCTCCACGACACCAGCGACCTCATAGCCCGGCACTAGAGGTATTTTCGGCGCGAACCGATACTTTCCGACCAACATGACTAAGTCCGTCGCACCCACCCCGGCAGCGCTTATCCGCACGCGCAATTGGCCCGGCCCGGGGGCCTCAACCGGCAACTCGACCATCTGGAGCGCCTCAGGTCCACCCTTCTTCGTCAACATCATTGCGCGATATGTCGTCGCCATGCGGATACTCTCCTCGCTGTCCCGAGCTGCGGCACCTGGTAGCCAATGATGGCCTATCGCGCTCGGGAAGTCCATGTCGCTGCTTGCGTGCCAAGGCCGGGCACAAATATCCTGTATCCTCAATGCAGGTTATCGACTTTCATTCGACGATGAGTTTACTACTAGCGTGCGAATACTCAAGAAACTCCGACTCCCGGCTGCCATTCTTATTCTGACCGTCGCAGCCCTCGGCGCCTACCTGCTGCGTGGGGGATTTCGCCGGTTCGAGATCACGCCATATCCGGTTCCGGCCGCCGCATTCACAAACTGGAACGACGTGCTGGCGCATCCGCGTGACATTTTTGTAACCACCTTTCAGACCGGTGTTGTCCACATGGACGCTTGTCTTAACCTCGATCCTGCAAGCCCCAAGCAAGCCGACTGCGATCATCGTCCGCGCGATCTCCAGGTTCTGGTTCATTGGGTACACCATCCCCGATTCGGAGACTTCCTGATCGACACGGGCTTCGACGACTCCTTCGCGAAACATCCGCCGTACGGCAATTACACCGAGGCGATGATGTTCTTCAATTGGCTCAATAGCGTGACCAACCCACAGAAGCCGGGTATGGATCTGGGTGCGCAGCTCGCGCGCCTGAAGGTTCGCCCGAAGGCGGTGTTTTTCACGCATCTGCATCCCGATCACACCGGGGGCGTTCCCGCACTCGCGCCCCATACCGAGTTCGTTTTCGGCAAGTCTGAGGCCAGTTTCTTGGCGCGAGCCGCTGTCGCGAACCACTTTCCAGCCAACGCGAAGTTTTTCAGCATCGATTTTCCCGCCGCGCCCACGATGCCGCCTCTCGGGCCGTGTGTGGATCTGCTTGGAGACGGATCCTTTTGGGCGATCTCGGCGCCTGGCCACACCGACGACGACATGGCGTTTTTGATCAACGGCGCCATTCCGGTTCTCTTAACCGGCGATGCGAGCCACTTCGCGTGGGGGTTCCAGAACGGCGTGGCGCCACATGGCTGGGATAAAGCGGGAACCGCTCGTGGCTATCCGAGCTTGGAACGATTGCGTGACTTTGCACGAGCTTATCCGAAGGTAAAGCTCATTTACGGACACGAAATGGAACCTTTGTAATTTGCTCGCGACCCCAACCGAACACTTCCTCGACCTTGGGTTGCGTCCCTCGATTCCTTTCCCATCTCATTGTCTAACGCCTCACTCATTGACTCGCAGGTTGGTTCCACCTCCGACTGTAGGAGTCTAGGAACCATTAAGGTCATTAACGGCGATCTCGCGGACGCCGTCTCAACGCTGCACAAGTCCGACATGCCGACTACACATCCGACTGGATAACTTCCGAGTAGCCATCCAGACAATTAGCCCAAGTGGGCCCCGCCCCCCATCGTTACGTAGGGCTTCACATT
>JBEKOZ010000744.1:0-3822 GCA_049521275.1 Bryobacteraceae bacterium
CCGCGCTTCGGCGCTCAGGCGCGGATGCACGGACTGATGACCCAGTTGGCGCGACGCCACGATCTGACGGCGGTTATGCAGTTCGACGACGAGTTCGATGCCGAGGAGTGCCGGAACGCTATGCAGGCTTACTGCCAGGAGGTTGTGCTGGTCCCCAGACCACCCGTCGGCGAAGGCCTCGCCAAACGCCTGCTTCAGCTCAAGTCGCTGGCCTCGCCCCGGAGCTGGGAGCGACGGTACTCCGGCATGCCGGAGATGAAGCGGGCCTTGGGTCGAGTTTTGCGCGCCAAGCGGTTCGATTTGGTCAACCTGGAGTTCTCATCCCTCGGCGAGTGCAATTTACGCCAGGCTCCGCCCAACGAGAGGCCCCCACGCGTGGTCGTGGATTCGCACAACATCGATTACGAGCTGGCCAGACAGTATGCCCGCGAGGGACGCCGCCTGACTCACCGCCTTTACGCCGCGGTCAATTGGCGCAAGCTGCGGCGGGAAGAGCTGGGAACCTATCGGAATGCTGATGGGGTATACCTGTGCAGCACCGCGGACGAGCAGCGTCTGCTCGACGTGGCGCCTGGGGTTCGCACGGCCGTCATTCCAAACGCAGCCGACGTTGAATTTTACCAGCCGCGTCCCACGGACCCACGCCCAGACGGTCGCACCGTGGTCTTTTTCGGGCTACTCTCTTACGCCCCCAATGTCGATGGCATAATCTATTTCGTGCAGAAGATTTGGCCTCGGATCGCGGAGGCCAACCCCAAGGCGCGCCTCAAGATCATCGGCGGCAAGCCCCCAATGTCTCTCCAGCAACTGGCCGGGCCTCGGATTCAGCTGACGGGCTTTGTGCCCGACTTGAGGCCATATCTGGCGGCGGCCGCTGCTGTCGTCGTCCCGCTGCGTCTGGGGGGCGGCACCCGCCTCAAGATCGTCGAGGCGATGGCTATGGGGAAGGCGATCGTGTCGACAACGCTGGGCGCCGAGGGAATCGAAGCCGTCCCCGGGCAAGACATCCTCATCGAGGACCAGCCGGAGGCGTTCGCACACGCGGTGAACCGCCTGCTAGGCGAACCCGAACGCGCCGCTTGTCTCGGCCACTCGGCAAGGGACTTGGCGGTGAAGCGGTATAGCTGGAGCGGTGCGGCGTGGGCGCTAGAGGGCTTCTACCGCAGCGTTCTGGAAACGGCGTAGCGAGGATAGGGACGGTGTGGCTCAGGCACGAGCGACGACCGATGCCTCTCCTGCCCACCATGACTGCGGCGCCGGTCTGCCCTCCAGCGAGGCCTCCGCGGCGGTGCGGACATTCACGGCGAACTGGTCCAGCGTATGGTGTTCCGCGACATAGGCTCGAGCGTGTGCGCCCATCGCGTGCGCCCTTCCCGGGTCGTTCCACAGCGACAGCATCGCCTCTCGCAGCGCCACGGGATCTCCGACAGGGACGTAGACGCCGGTCACCCCATCCTGGATGACGTCGACTTGCCCGTGCGTCCGCGAGCAGATGACGGGTTTCCCCATGGCCATGGCTTCGAGAATAACCGTTACTCCATTGTCGCTCTCCGAAGGGAGAAGCGGCACGACGACGAACCTCGAGCGGGCGTAAAGGTCGCGCAGTTCGAAGGGCGTCTTGCGCCCAATGGTGATTTGCGCGTCGGGGGGGACCGAGAGAGTTTCGACCGGAACGCGGCGGTCGCCCAACAGCCGAATTCGAGGCGGTATACGCATATGATCGGTTGCGATATGACAGCGCAAATCGGTCCCCCGCATCGCCTCGACAAGCGTTGGGTAGTCGCGCATTTCAGCCCCCACGCCGCAGATGGCGTCCTCCTCCGAGGCGCGCGGGCTATAGAACATTTGATCGACAAAATGGCGCACGAGGTAGACACGCTCGCATGGAAAGCCGAGCCGCTCGATCAGATAGCGCCGTTGCACCGAGGTCCATGTGACGATCGCGTGGAGGCTTCCGCCGAATAGCCGCATCGGGATCTGTATGTTGGGCTTGGCGAACTGACCGATCATGGCGATGTGCGGTTTGCCGCCGCGGGCGAACCGCTGCATAGTGGCCAGGGCGAGCGATAATCTCTCTCCCCAGGTCACGATCGCGTCGCACTCATCCTTTCGCGAGTTGACCTCGACGGCCATGCGCCACCATTCCGGCCCGCGAGACGCTGTTCGCGGGCTATCCAGCAGCGCCTTGTCCCAGACCGGCGAGAAGCTTTCGTCGAATATATAACCCCTCTTGGCTCGCTGTCCCGTTGGGTCACGCAGGCCGGCGGTCGGTTCCCTCAGGAGGGCTAGGGCGATTCGGTGCATCCGTGGAAACTCCTGTCGGCCGAAGCGTGCCCCGTGGGCTGACAAGTACGGTAGGGAGCGGTTGAATGTCAATAAGCGTTGAACCGGGGGATCGCACTCCGAATCCAAACCAGCAAGCTCGTGCTTATGCTCATACGTCTACGACTACCTCTGACTGAAAACGAATTGTGTTGGATGAGATATGAGGTAAGTTCTGATGCAACCCAAACTTCGCCGCCTTGTCGAACCCGTACTTAGAAATCCCGAATATAAACACAAGCTTGAAAGATCGCTTCGTAGCGTTGGGTACGATCCTACGGACTGGACACGCACGGTCATGTACAGGGAATGCTATGAGCTGATCCTGGGCTTGGGTCCGGAGACCCTCGACGTGCTTGAGATTTCAGCTGGCAAGCGCTTTTCTGATCATTTTCGATTTCGCTCCTTCACAGATACGCAATTTCCAGAGTTCGACATCTGCGCTCAGGTTCTTCCCAAGTCTTTCGATTTGATCATCGCGGATCAGGTATTCGACCATTTGAAATGGCCCTATCGAGCCGGTAAACACGTTTTCGCCATGTTGCGGCCGGGCGGGCATATTGATTGCAGCCGCTGGACCGAGTTGGGATTAAAATGCTTGCTCGAGGAATGCGGTTTCCAGGAAGCGTCAATCAAGACAGGGTCCTGGGGAAACCGGGCATGCGTAAAGTCCAACCTGAATCGTTGGTCGAAGACGGGTTGGTTCGGTTCTCTGAAAAAACGAGCCCGATTTCCCTGTCGTCGTGTGGGCGCTCGCGGGGAAAGGAAATTAGGAGTCTTTTATGTGGCGCCCAGCCTCCGCCCCTGCTCGCAGCAGTTGGGTTAATACCTACGAAAGTCCAATACGTTTTCGTAGTAAAAACCGGCGACGTTTGAGAGCTGCCAATGGCGTGACAACTGTTTTGATGAAGTTTCATCGAAAGAGTAGTGACGGTGTTCGAATTTATCTATCCAGTAAGAATGCGGCTGCTCGTTAACGTGATCAGTACCAGTTTGACCAGGAGTAGCAGCCGACATGACGATGATCGGCGAAAGTTTGCACAGCAAATCAACAAAGCTGTTTGCGATCCAAGGCACCAAATGTTCCGCAACCTCGAAGCTGGTTGCGAGATCGTAACGTTCATTCAAATCATCTTTTCCTATATTGAACTTTCTAACCGGCAATCCTCGGTTTTTGCAATAGGAAAGTCCAGTTTCGGACTACTCCAATCCGCAGACATCACAATCCAGCTTTTTGAAAGCCGCCAATAAGGCACCCGTTCCACACCCAACGTCGATCACCGTTTTGGATTTGAAGCGCTCCACAATTGACGAGGCCATCAGAGTCTGTCCGGAAACATCATGCAGGATTGCATAGCTTTCGCAGCATGAGGCGGAGGGAGGCGAGGCGGAGGAAGGCCAGCGCCTTGCGGTTGAGGCATTCCCAATCCTTGGCGAGTCTGCGGCAGCGGCCAAGCCAGGCGAGGGTGCGTTCGACGATCCAGCGCTTGGGCAGGACGA
>JBEKOZ010000745.1:0-2880 GCA_049521275.1 Bryobacteraceae bacterium
GAAAGTTGCGGCGGAGATCGATCGTGTCCCGATGATGCGCGGAGCCACGCTCGAACGCGCGCTTCACGGCGGCGAAGATTATGAGCTGCTGTTCACATTGCGTGCAGGCGCGAAACCTCCGCGGGGCGTCACGCGCATTGGCCGGATAGTGCGCGGCGTGCCGGGACAAGTTCATTTCGAGAGCCGCCCGCTCGATCCGCGCGGCTACGATCACTTCTATGAATGATCCAGCGCCGATTCTCGAATTGATCGATGCGTTTCGCCGGTCGAAGACCATGTTCACCGCGGTCAGCCTGGGAATTTTCGATGGCGAGCGGCCGCGCGGCGAGGCCATGGACAGGCTGCTCGATGCGTGCGTCGGGCTCGGGCTATTGACCAGGCGCGGCGATGAATACATTAACACGCCACTGGCCGACGAGTATCTGGCGCGATCGAGTCCGCGCACGCTCTCCGGTTATATTCGCTACTCCAATGACGCGCTGTACCGGCTGTGGGAGCATCTGGACGATGCCGTAATCGAAGGCACCAATCGCTGGAAGCAGACGTTCGGAACCGACGGCGCTTTGTTCACGCATTTCTTCCGTACGCCCGCGGCGGCGCGCGATTTTCTGATGGGGATGCACGGCTTCGGCATGATCAGCTCCCCCGCCGTGATCGCGGCTTTCGATCTTTCCGGGTTCGCCTCCTTCGCCGATCTGGGCGGCGCCACCGGTCATCTCGCGCTCGCCGCGCGCGCCCGGTATCCGCACATGAAGGCGATCTTGTTCGATCTTCCGCCGGTGATCGAGGTGGCGAAGGAATTCGCCGGCGATCAAGTCTCATTGATCGCGGGCGATTTCTTTGCTGACCCATTGCCCGCCGCGGATCTCTATGCGCTCGGACGCATTTTGCACGATTGGCCGGAAGCGAAGATCGACGCGCTGCTTCACAAAATTTACGCGGCGCTGGCGGAGAATGGAGCCCTGCTGATCGCCGAGAAGCTGTTGCAAGAGGATCGCAGCGGCTCGATAGCGACCCATATGCAGTCGCTCAACATGCTGGTTTGCACCGAGGGCCGGGAGCGGACGCTCAGCGAATATTCCGGGCTGTTGCGTCGCGCCGGATTCCGCGACGTCGCCGGCCACGTCACCGGCGCGCCCCTGGACGCCGTGCTCGCGCGAAAATAAAGTGATGACGCGATTTTGTTCCTTTCTCCTGACTGCAACCGCCGTTTTCGCGCAATATAAAGCCGCCCCCCGCGGGCGATCCTCCAGCGGACGCCGCCGCGCCGATCATCGCCACGCTCAACAAGGCGGGTAATAAAATCGTTGCCGACAACGGTTCCACATACGTCGAAATCTGGCTGCGCTCCACCATGCCGGCGGGCCCCAACACGGGCGAGTCGAGCGTCACGCTGCCCACCATCCCTCCGGGCGCGCTGCTCGGCGTGCTGCGCTTTTCTGCGAAGGGCAGCGACCGGCGCGGGCAGACCATCGCGCCGGGTGTGTACACGCTGCGCTACGGAAATTATCCGGTGAACGGCAATCACCAGGGAGTGGCGCCGCAGCGTGACTTTCTCGTTCTGGTGCCCGCGGCTCTCGACAAATCCGCCGACGCTGTCTCGGATTTCGATGCGCTGATGGATCTGTCGCGAAAGGCATCGGCCACGCCGCATCCAGCCGTGTTCAGCTTCTGGAAAGCGGATGCGGATCAGAAGGCGGGTTTGGAAAAACAGGGTGAAAAAGATTGGGTGTTGTCCGCGAAGCTGGGCGATACGCTGGTCTCGATCATTCTGATCGGCGCTGCCGAGTAGTTAAACAATCGTCGAGCGCATGTTCTTCGCCGCGCGCGTCAGGCTCGCGGTCTGGTCGCCGATGGGAAGATATTCCATCGTGACGTAGCCCTTGTATCCGAACGACGCGATCGCTTTATAAATGTTTTCGTAATTCATCTCGCCGGTGCCGGGATCGTTGCGTCCGGGATTGTCGGCGATGTGGAACACCGCCACCTGCGGCGCCGCTTCGCGCATGGTGCGGATCACGTTTCCCACCTGCACCTGCTCGTGATAAATATCGAACAGCAGCTTCACGTGCGGGTTCTGCGATTCTTTCACCAGCTTGAGGCCCTCGCCGCAGGTGGTCAGAAAAAACCCTTTGTGATCGACCTTGTTGTTCAGCGGTTCGATGATCAGCATCAGGTTCGCTTTGGCCGCCAGGTCGCCCGCGCGCTTCACCGATTCGAGCATCGACGCGTACTGCTCCTCATGCGTGCGGCCCGGAACATCGTCGCCGCTCATCAGGATGATCTGCGGAATTTCCAGCTTCTGGGCGAAGACGATGGCCTGGCGCACGTCGGCCAGAAATCCATCGCGGTCCTCCGGCTTCACCATCGTCACTGGCCTGCGTTTCCAATCTGACTGCGCGAGGATGGTGTCCATCTTGAGATGAAGCGACGCGGCGAGCTTCTTCATGTCGCGGATCTGCGCATCGGTCCAATCGACGTGCTCCGAGACCAGCTCCACCGATTCAACCCCCGCTTGCGATGCGACTTCGAGACGCTGCTCGAACGGACCCTTCAGCGTCCAGAGCATGACGGAGCTGGTGATCATGGTCTTCGCGGGTTGTGCTTCGACGGCCTGCGAGAGCGCCACCGCTCCCGTTGATTTCAAAAATTCGCGCCTGTCCATGAGCTTAGTCTACTCCGGAATCCCGAAGCGGGCGAGACGGCGCCGTCTGTCCGCATGCTTACCAGGCTGCGGAAAAAAGCCGCCACTTTCTCATTTTTCTTGTGCGCCCGCGGAAACGAGCCGTTGGATTCCCGTTGGTGCGGACGGCCCGCGAGCATTTCGCGCTCGCCGGACCGCTCCCCGGGCGGCCCTTCAGGCTGCGGCCGCCAGCAGCG
>JBEKOZ010000746.1:0-2880 GCA_049521275.1 Bryobacteraceae bacterium
AGCAACTCATCCAGTTGATTCACGTCCGTAATCGGCAGATTGCAGGCAAAATTGCTGCACACATAGACCGTCGGCGTGTCGTTCAGCGCAGGCATCGCGACCGGCGATTCACTCGCTCGTGCGACCACCGCATTGGGCAAGAATCTCCTCCGGATCGTGGCCAGCATCGCGCTATCGAGGCGTCCCGCCAGCACAATCTCCATCGGCCGGCCGAGCGCGAACGACAGCGCCGCCAGCATTTGCGGCACGCCCGCGCCGCCCGCGCTCATGCGCGAGGAAAACGCTTCGAGCGTCCTCGCCGCCGCGCGCCTGAAATCCTCCCGATCCGTCATCCGCGCCAGGCGCAGCAGGGCGAGCGTCATCATCGAATTTCCCGAAGGCTCCGCCCCGTCGTAATCGTCTTTCAATCGCAGGACCAGATTTTCCGCGCCCGTCGCGGTAGAGAAAAAGCCGCCGTTTTCCCGGTCTTCAAACAACGCGAGCGCGCGCTCCGCCAGCCGCACGGCGAACTGGAAATCCGCGGATTCAAATCGCGTCTCGTACAAGTCCAGAAACGCGAGAATCGAGAACGCGTAGTCGTCGAGGAACCCATCGATCGCCGATTCCCCGTCCCGAAAACGACGCAGCAGCACTTCCCTTTTCTCGTCCCACAAGCGCAAGCGAAGAAACTTAGCCGCCCCGGCCGCCCGGTCTGCGTATTGTTTTTCCCCCAGCGCCTGCGCGCCCTTGGCGAACGCCGAAATCATCAGCCCGTTCCAGGAGGCCAGAATCTTGTCATCGAGATGAGGCCTGGGACGCCTCGCGCGCCGGTCGAGCAGTTTCTCCGACGCACCCCGCTGCGCAGCCCGCGCTTCGTCGCCCTCTATCGAACGCGCCTGATACAAAATATTTTGGCCCCGAAATTCGCCATGCGGATCCTCGTCGACATTGCCCCCGGCTTTAACCCCGTACCGCTGGCAGAAAATCTCTGCGTCCGGCTGACCCAGAGTCGCGTCGATTTCTTCTTTGCTCCACACGTAAAACGCGCCCTCGCGTTTTTCCTTCGGCTTCGCGGCGTCCACCGCGCTATCCGCGTCTTCGGCCGAAAAAAATCCCCCCTCCGCATGCATCAGGTCGCGCTCGACGTAAGAAAAGATTTCGCGCGCCGCCGCTGCGTACTGCCCGTCGCGCGTGATTTGAAATGCCTCCAGATACGATATAGCGATCTGCGCCTGGTCGTACAGCATCTTCTCGAAATGCGGCACAAACCAGCGCTCGTCGACCGAATATCGATGGAACCCGCCGCCCAATTGGTCGTTCATGCCGCCCTTGGCCATCTCGCGCAACGTGAGCAGCACCATCTCCAGCGCTTCCTCGTTCTTCGTCGCGGCATAATACCGAAGCAGAAAATTATGAACGCTCGGCCGGGGAAATTTTGGAGCGCCGCCAAACCCTCCCAGGCGCGCGTCGAACATCCGCCGGAATCCAAAAAACGCCGAATCGAGCGCCTCCTGCCCCGGCTCGCCTTTGCCCGAATCTGCAAAAGCATATTGCTTCAACTGCTCGACCACGTTCGCGCCGGACTCCTCCACCCGCTCCCGGTCCTCACTCCACGCGCGCGCCAGATTTTCAAGAATCGCCCGGAATCCGGGCCTCCCGTAGCGATTGTCGGGCGGGAAATAGGTACCTCCGAAGAACGGCTTTCGCTCTGGCGTCAGCCACACGGACATCGGCCATCCGCCGCTGCCGGTGGATGCCTGCACGAATAACATGTACACCCGATCCACATCCGGCCGCTCCTCGCGATCCACCTTGATAGGCACGAAATACTGATTCAAGATGCGCGCAGTCGCCTCATTTTCAAACGACTCATGCTCCATCACGTGGCACCAGTGGCAGGTGGAATAACCGATCGATAAAAAAATCGGCTTGTTCTCACGCGCCGCTTTCGCGAACGCTTCCTCGCCCCACGGATACCAATCCACGGGATTGTTCGCGTGCTGCAACAGGTACGGACTTTTTTCGCTGCCTAATCGATTCATGAAAGCTCGTATCCCGTCTTCTCGATCTGCGCCCACACGATTTCGCTCGCATGGCCATGCTTCAGAAACACTGCGCGCACCAGCTCGCAGACCTCTTCATGGCTCCGCTCGTAAAACACCAGAATCGACGGACCCGCGCCGCTCAGCGCGCATCCCAGCAGGCCCGGCGCGCGTAATTTCGTCGCTTCCTGCAGACCCGGCACCAGGGCGAATCGATACGGCTGGTGCAGCCGATCCTCCAGCGCAGCGGGAAACGCGCCGGTAGTTCCGCTGGTCAGCGCCGCGATCAACAACGCGCTCCGCTGTACATTGAACACGGCGTCTGCGCGCGTGTAGGACATCGGCAAAACCCGTCGCGCTTCGACCGTGGGCAGAAGGAAGTCCGGCACCACGATGGCGACGCCGTAATGAGCGTCGATCTCCATCCGCACTGCGCGCGCCACCCCTTCGCCGTCAAGAGCGCTCGCCACAATCGACCCCAGCACGCACGCCGCGACGTTGTCCGGATGCCCTTCGATGCGCGCCGCTTCATCCAGCACCTTGGCCCGCGTCCAGCCCAGTGCGAGCATCTCCGCCGCGATCACCACGCCCGCCGTCAGCGCCGCCGCGCTCGATCCCAGCCCCTTGCCGATCGGGATGTCGTTGACGATTTCAAGCTCGACTGGCGGCAGCGCCCGGCCCACATCGGCCGCGACTTTCAGAGCCGTCTGCCAGATCAGATTATCCTCGCCCGTCGAGATCAGCTCCGCATCGCGTCCACAAGCTCGAATCGCGAGCCGCGCCGCGCCACGAAACCGGCACTCCAGATAAATGCTCAGCGCCAGGCCCAGCGCATCGAATCCCGGCCCCAGATTCGCGC
>JBEKOZ010000747.1:0-2877 GCA_049521275.1 Bryobacteraceae bacterium
GTGCTGTTCGCGCTTGATCAATATTGCCTTATCGGATATGAAACGCCGCTTCCGCCAAGCTTTCGGCGCAGCATCAGAATGGGGAACTAGCGGATCGTTTTTCCCAGCAAGAATCCCCAGGCCAGGGGCTATAGCCCCGTCCGTCACGCCGGGGATTTTAAACCCTCCCTTCAGGGACAGTCCGCTATGGTACGAAGCGAGAAATGCTCGGACGCCGAAGGCGGCTGGTGTGGCCGGAAGAGGCGGCCACACCCCGCGACTCTGGATTATTGCCCGCACAACGGCCAATTCGCGATTCCTGGACCTCGTGCCATAGCGGACTGTCCCCGAAGTCGCCCGAAGTCGCAGTGACACGCATGGCGGTTCGGCTGCGGCGAGACACTTGCTGTACACTCAAGAGCGTCCCGATGTTGCAGGTTCAGAAGGTTTCCAAGGTCTACCGTTTATACCGCCGCCCGGGCGACCGGCTGCTCGAATTGCTTCCCTTCTCCAGTCATTCGCCCGCGGAATTCTGGGCGCTGCGCGATGTCTCGCTCACGGTCGAGCGCGGCGAAGTGCTCGGCGTCATCGGCCCGAACGGCAGCGGCAAGAGCACGCTGCTGCAAATCGTCAGCGGAATTCTGGAGCCCACGCGGGGTCGCGTCATCGCGCGCGGGCGGATCGCGGCGCTGCTCGAACTGGGCGCCGGATTCAACCCCGAATTCAGCGGCCGCGAAAATGTTTTTCTGAACGGCGAAATCCTGGGCATCGCGCGGCGCGACATGGAACGCGTGTTCCCCGAAATTGAGCGCTTCGCCGAAATTGGCGCCTTCATGGACCGGCCTGTGAAGGAATATTCGACCGGGATGTACGTGCGTCTGGCGTTCTCGACGGCGATTCACGTCGATCCGGAAATTCTGATCGTGGACGAGGCGCTGGCGGTAGGCGACGCGATCTTCGCCAACCGCTGCATCAAGAAATTCATGGAACTGAAGGAACGCAAGGTCACGGTCCTGTTCGTTTCTCACGATCTTGGCCTGGTGAAGCGTCTGTGCGATCGCACCGCGCTGATGATCGACGGACGGGTCGCCGCTTACGGCAATCCCAGCGAAGTGGTGAACCGGTATGTCGGGCTGGTGCTCGAACGGCAGGAGCGGGATGAGCCGCGCGGGGACCTGCCGCGGGCTGGTGCAAGTTTTCGCCACGGCGACGGCGCCAGTGAAATTGTCAGCGCGGACCTGGTGAACGCGCGCGGCGAGTCGACGCGAAATCTACAGCCTCATGAGACGGTCAGCATTCGCGTGCGTGCGATCGCCAGGCGCGACGTTGAAGACCCGGTGGTCGGCCTGTTGATCCGCAATCGCCTGGGCATCGACGTTTTCGGCACCAACACGCGCATCGAAGGCATCGACCTGGGGAGCATCCCGGCGGGTGAAATGTTCGAGGTCGAGTTCACCTTCGATTGCCTGCTGACCCGGCAAGACTATACACTGACGGTTGCCACGCAGCATCGCGAAGGCTACAGTCAGGACTGGCTGGACGACGTGCTCGCTTTTTCCGTGACCGACGCGCGCGATGTGGCGGGGCTGGCGAATTTCAAAACCAAAGTGGACTGGCGCCGGATCAGCATGAGCAGGGAAATATGAATCTTGCGGAAATTCAAGCTGCATTAAAAGAAGAAGGGCTCGACGGCTGGCTATTTTTCGACCACCATCGGCGCGACCCTCTGGCCTATCGTGTTCTCAAGTTCACGCCGAATTCCATTCTTTCGCGCCGCTGGTATTATTTCGTGCCCGCGGACGGCGAGCCCCGCGGCTTGGTGCATAAGATCGAGGCGCAGACGCTGGAGGAGCTGCCCGGAGCAATGTCCAGCTACGCGAGCTGGAGCGAAATGGTGGACGGGATTCGCAACCTGTTGCGCGGGTCGCAGCGCATCGCGATGCAATATTCTCCCAATTGCGCGGTGCCTTATGTTGCCATGGTGGACGCCGGAACCATCGAACTGATTCGCGGCCTGAATGTCGAAATCGCGACGTCCGCAAACCTGGTGCAGTACTTCGAAGCGCGCTGGTCGCAGGCGCAGCTCGAAGGGCATCTCGAAGCCGGCCGCCGCGTCGACCGCGTTCGCCGCGAGGCATTCGAACGGATCGGCGAAAAGCTACACGCATCGGAACCGGTCACGGAGTGGGACATCCAGCAGTTCATCGCGAACCGCTTCCGAGCGGAGGGCATGTTTGCCGATCACGATCCGGACGTCGCCGTGAATGCGAACGCCTCCGACCCTCACTATGCGCCGAAGCAGGACCGTTGTTCAAAAATAAAAAAAGGCGATATCGTGCTGATCGACATGTGGGCGAAACTCGATCTGCCGGATGCGGTGTACTACGACATTACCTGGATGGGCTTCTGCGGCGCGCAGGCTCCCGCGGCGATGGAGCGCGTCTTCAACATCGTCCGCGAGGCGCGCGACCGCGCCGTTCGCTGCGCCCAGGATGCGGTGGCTGCGAAGCGCGAATTGCGCGGCTACCAGGTGGACGACGCCGCGCGCGGCCTGATTCGCGAGCAGGGATTCGGTGACTATTTCTTCCATCGCACCGGCCATTCCATTGGACCCGAAGTGCACGGCACCGGCGCCAACATGGACAATCTGGAAACGCACGATGAACGAAAAGTGATTGCCGGGACCTGTTTCTCGGTCGAGCCCGGAATTTATTTGCCGGAGTTCGGTGTGCGCAGTGAAGTGAACGTTTACGTCGACGAGACCAGTGCGCGGGTTACCGGGGAGAAGCAGGAAGCGATTGTTTTGATTCAATAAAGTCGTAGCTAGCTTCTTGGGCCGCAAGTATCAAATGACGATGCAGCAAAAATTGACCCTCGTTGCGATGTTTGGACTCTCGC
>JBEKOZ010000748.1:0-2861 GCA_049521275.1 Bryobacteraceae bacterium
ACGATCGTGCGAGACGAAAATCATGGTGCCTTCGAACTCCTTGAGCGCTTGTACCAGCATTTGTTTGGTCGCCAGGTCCAGATGATTGGTGGGCTCGTCCAGCACCAGAAAATTCGGAGGATTGTATAGCATGCGCGCCATCGCCAGCCGCGACTTCTCGCCGCCCGAAAGCGCGCGGATGCTTTTGTCGACGTCGTCGCCTGAAAATTGAAACGCGCCGGCCAGCGTCCGCAGCGACCCGAGGTCGTCCTGTGGAAAATCCTTCTGGAGCTGCTCGATGACCGTGAGCTCGGGATCCAGCACGTCCAGCGATTGTTGCGCGAAATATCCCATGCTCAAGCTGGCGCCCAGCCGCACGCTGCCCGAGTCCGGCTCGGTGGCGCCCGCGATCATTTTCAGCAGTGTGGACTTGCCCGC
The DNA here is from genome assembly GCA_049521275.1 of Bryobacteraceae bacterium. GTDB lineage: Bacteria > Acidobacteriota > Terriglobia > Bryobacterales > Bryobacteraceae > Palsa-187. Next base: position 418 of record JBEKOZ010000748.1, read on the forward strand.
GCCGTTCTTGCCCATCACCGCCCATCGCTCGCCCCGCCGCACCGTGAGGCTGAACCCGTCGTAAATCACGCGCGAGCCAAAACGTTTGTGCAGGTCCTCGATCACCGCCACCTGATCGCCCGAGCGCGGCGGCACGCGGAACTCAAACTTCACTACCTGGCGCTTCTTCGGCAGTTCCACCTTCTCAACCTTGTCGAGCGCCTTGATGCGGCTCTGCACCTGTGCGGCTTTCGCGGCGTGCGTCCGGAAGCGATCGATGAATCGCTGCTCCTTGGCGAGCATGGCTTGCTGGCGCGCGAAGGCGGCCTGCTGGTTGGCCTCCCGAATGGCGCACTCGCGCTCATAGAATTCGTAATTGCCCGAATACGTCACGATTTCGCCGGAATCAATGTCGGCGATCTTGGTTACCACGCGGTTCATGAAATCGCGGTCGTGCGAAGTCATCATCAGGGCGCCTTGAAAAGTCTTGAGAAACTGCTCCAGCCAGATGATCGATTCGATATCCAGGTGATTGGTCGGCTCGTCCATCAACAGCACGTCCGGCCGGCCCAGCAGCACTCGCGCCAGCGCCACGCGCATCTTCCAGCCGCCCGACAGGGCGCCGACGTCCCCGTCAATCTGATCGTCTTCAAAGCCAAGGCCGTGCAGCACCTCGCGCGCCTGCGCCTCCAGCGCGTACCCGCCCAAGTGCTCGTATTCTTCCTGCACGTGCCCAAAGCGATCCAGAACCTGGTCCATCTCGTCTGCCCGTTCCGGATCTTCCAGCGCCTTTTGCAGCTCTTCCAGCTCATGATGCAGATCGCCCGCGCGCCCGCTCCCCGCGATCGCCTCATCCAGCACCGACCGCCCTTGCATCTCTTCCACGTCCTGCCGGAAATACCCGACCGTCATTCTCTTCGGAACCGACACGTCGCCTTCATCCGGCTCTTCCTCGCCCACTACCATGCGAAACAGCGTCGTCTTCCCCGACCCGTTTGGACCCACCAGGCCCACCTTCTCGCCCGGGTTCAATTGAAACGAAGCATCGACAAAAATCAACTGCTTGCCATACTGCTTATGGATGCTCGAAAAATAAATCACCGGCGCAAAACCGCCTCGTTCATCCGCTCCAGCTGCTTCGCCAGAAACGCCATATCCCCGAACGGTTCCCCGCCGTTGCGAGCCCAATGGACCCGCCCCAGCTTGTCGATCAAAATCGTCGAATGCAATTCCATCTCCTCAAAATCGTCGTACGAGTGAAACCGGTGCGCGTTCGCGAAATGATCGTCCGATAGCAGCTCGACCGGCAGATCCCCGAACGCTTTCAGCTTGTCCGCGTTCTTCTCCGGAGCCGCGCTGCTCACCGCCAGCACCACCGTATCCAGCTTCTCCCACTCGCTCTTCTTATTCCCGATATCGTGCAGCTGCTTCATGCAATGCGCGCACTCCTGCCCCAGGTAAAAAACCAGAATGACGTTCTTCCCCTTGAACTGATCGAGCGTCACCCGCTTTCCCGCCGAGTCCTTCACGTCCAAAACCGGCGCCGCATAAGGCTCCCATTTATTCGGCCCGAATTTTTCGAGCGCCGTGCGCATGTAATTCCTCTGTGGCCCTGGCGACGAATCGCGAGGCGTCGCCGTAATCCCCGTAGCCGTCGCCCTGCTCACGATCTCGAGGCCCGGATCCGCATCCGCCGCGACGAACAGCAGCCGCGCCATCGCATCCTCCGCTTTCGCCTTCTCTCCCGCCATCGCGTACGCCCGCACCAGACCCGACAGCGAAAACAAATCATTCCGCGTCAGTTGGAGCCCCTTCTCGAACGCCTCCGCCGCCAGCACTGGACTCTTCGTGCGCAAGTAAGCCTCGCCCAGCGCGTTGTACAGCGACTCCGGATAAGGTGGCGGATCGGCATAGCCTTTCTGATTCGCGAACTCCTTCTCCGCCGCCGCAGTCATTGTTTGCAGCCCTTCGAGCGTGTACCCCCTGGCCAGCAGATCCCGAGCCTTCAGCTCCAGCGCCTGTATTTCATACAGCTCCGCGAGCCCGCTCTTGTCCTTCTCCGCCTCGCCCTTCAACGCCTCGTGCTTCGCGATGCACTTCTCCGCGTTGTCCAAATCGCCCTTGCCGAAATATGCCCGAGCCTCATAATATTGCCGGTCGGCTTTGTCCTTCAAAATATCCCGCCATGGAATATTGTTCTCCTTCAGCAACTCGTCCCACCGCTCGAATTTCACGAGGCCCCGCGCCAGCGCCGCGATTCCATAGGAATGGCCGCTGTACGGCCCGACATCGTTTCCCTGCGGATCGAGCGGCGCGTCGATCAACTGCCGCGCCCCGAACACCGCCCGGTCCGCCATCCCCAACTGCTCCTGGATGTACGACAGATAATTCCGGTTGTGCGGATAATTCCATTGGTTGAACGGAAACGTCATGGTTTCCTGCATGTACTGTTTTTCGCGCCGCGT
>JBEKOZ010000749.1:0-2848 GCA_049521275.1 Bryobacteraceae bacterium
GAACGCTGGACGAACTCACCGAAATCCTGACGCTGGCGCAGACCCAGAAACTCGAAAAAAAGATGACCGTGATTCTATACGGCACCACGTTCTGGAAGGAAATTCTCAACTTCGATGCGTTGGTCCGTCACGGCATGATCGCCGCACAGGATTTGGAATTGTTCTCCTTCGCCGACGATGTGGAAACCGCGTTTTCTCTGTTGGAGGCAGGCTTGACGAAGCACTATATCGAACCCGAAACGCAGTTGCCGGAAATCGCCAAGTCGAGAGTATAGCCACTTGTGAGCGCCAGCCTCAAAACTTTTCTGAAGTGGATCGGGCGCTCCGGAATTGCGTTTTCCTGCTTCCTGCTGCTGTTTTTCGCCGCGAATTATTTCGCGCCTCTCAAGGGTTTCCGACTCATCGCCGCACCCGGCGCGGTGGTCACCGGCCTGTGGTTCAGTGGCCGGCTGTTGAAAAAGGCCGTGTGGCGGCTGCGCAACCGGCTGATCGTCACCTACGTGTTCATCGCCGCGGTGCCCATTGTACTGATCGCGGCACTGGCGTGGATCGGCGGCTATATCCTCATCAGCCAGCTTGCTGTTTATCTGGTGACCAGCGAACTGGACCGCCGCATCGCATCGCTCGACCAGGCGGCGGAGAGCATCGTCCGCAGCGCTCCCGCCGACCGTCCCATCGTGATGCGGCGCATGACGGAGTTGTTTTACGCGGAGCACAATCCGGGCATCGAGGTTCTCATCCGGGAAGGCGGCAAACTCACTCGTTACCCCGATGAAGGCACGCTGCCCGCTCCGCTCGACGGATGGAAGGAGACGCGGGGCATGCTGCTGCGGGACGGTCAATATTACGTCTGGAGCCATCGCAAGATAAAGACGGGTTCCGTGACCATCACCGCCCCGGTGACCGCCAGCTTTTTGGCTGGATTAGTGCCGAATCTAGGCGCGGTGAATATCCTCGAACCTTCGAGCGGAGTCCCGAAATTCGTTGCCCGCGGGGCCGCTCCGAAAGCTGTGAATCGTTTCGACGTCGATATACCGATTTACACGGACCTGCCCACCGCGGTTTGGGAACGGCCCGACCGAGAGCCCGAAAAAGAGAAGGAAAAGCCGCAGCTTGCGATTCATTCCCGCATTTCCTCGGTGCTTTCGGCGGTGTTCAATCGATCGACCGACCCCACGCAGGAAGCCTATCAGCTGGCAATCTTCGGGGTCGCGGTTATTTTTCTGGTGGTCGAAATCATCTCCGCGATGATCGGGCTTTCCATGACCCGCACCATCACGAGCGCGGTCCACCGGCTCTATGAAGGCACGCAAAAAGTGATGGAGGGGAATTTTTCCCATCGCATCGACGTCAAGGGCAAGGACCAGCTCGCCGATTTGAGCGATTCCTTCAACCGCATGACCGAAAACCTGGAGCGTCTGCTGGTGGTCGCCAAGGAGAAAGAGCGTCTGCAATCCGAAGTCGAAATCGCGCGCGAAGTGCAGAGCCAGCTCTATCCTCGGGTCGTGCCGCAGACGCGCACGCTCCGCCTGACCGCCGTCTGCCATCCGGCACGCATGTGCTCCGGCGATTATTACGACTACGAAGTGATTCGCGATTCGCAGGTCGCACTGGCCATCGGCGACGTGGCGGGCAAGGGAATTTCCGCGGCACTGCTGATGGCGACGCTGCAAAGTTCGTTGCGCTCGCAACTGCAAAGCGCGCTCGAAATCGCCGCGACCGCGGGGATTGGATCAACCAGCGGGGGTAAAGACTTTCGGATGCCGTTCATCTCGACATCGCACCTGGTGTCGCGCCTCAATACTCAGCTCTACGCCTACACTTCTCCCGAGAAATACGCGACCTTCTGTTTCGGCATTTTCGACGAGCCTACCGGCATCTTCACCTACACCAACGCCGGCCACTTGCCTCCGCTGCTGGTGCGCGACGGCGTGGCGGAGCGGCTCGACGTCAACGGCACCGTGGTGGGCGCGTTTCCTTTCGCCCAATACGACGAGAGCCGCCTCGAATTGAAGCGCAGCGACCTTCTGGTCTGCTTCACCGACGGCATCACCGAGCCGGAAAATGAGTACGGCGAGATGTTCGGCGAGGAGCGTCTCATCGACCTGATCGCGCGCAATTCGCATCTCAACGATGAACAGATTATCGAAGTCGTTCTCGACGGCGTGCGCGAATGGATGGCCAGCAGCGAATTGCCGGATGACATGACCATCCTGCTGGCGCGCCGCGTCTGAATCAGACAAAATAATACCATGACCAAGAAGCTGTTTCTATCGATGAGTTTTGCCGCGCTGGTGACTTTCGCCGCCGACGACGTCGTGTCCGCCGTCGAAGGCACCGTGAAAAAAGTGGATGCCGGGACCAAGACCGTGGTCGTCACAACGGCCGATGGAACCGAACACACGCTCCATATCGTGAAAAAGACCACGGTTCACGGCTGGGATGCCGCCGACGCCGGCGCCAAGGACGGAATGCACGGCGTCAAGGAAGGCAGTCACGTGGTGGTGCACTATACAACGTTGGGCGCGGAGAAAACCGCGCAGGAAGTGGACCGCATCGGAGACGGTGGGTTGAAGGTCAGCGAGGGGACCGTTTCGAAGATCGACCGCGGCGCCAAAACGCTTGGCGTGAAAACCGCGGACGGCGTGGAGGCGACCTACAAGATCACCGATCACGCGGTGGTGGATGCGGGTACGGACGTTGGCAAGGGAGTTGTGAAGGCCAGCAAGGTCACCGTTTATTACACCGAAGAAGGCGGCAAGAAAGTCGTCCACTTCTTCAAGAACAATTAGATTCCAGCCGACGCCAGTCTCCGCCAGGCGACTGGCCACGTGAATCGCTCCAGGTA
>JBEKOZ010000750.1:0-2847 GCA_049521275.1 Bryobacteraceae bacterium
GGTGAGGTTGCGAAACAATGGAAACGTCTCGTCATCGAGCGCGACCATCGCAATGTCCGGATAGCCGTCATTATCCAAATCGCGAGCGTCCACGCCCATGCCGGAGATGAACTCGCCGTTTTCGCGCAACGCCACGTTGGCTTCGAACGCGGTTTCCTTGAGCCGCACTTCGCCATTGGCGGATAAGTTTTGGAACAGCAGGTTGTAAGCTTTGTCGCAAGCGATGAACAGGTCCATGCGGCCGTCAAGATCGAAGTCCGCCACGGCGATCCCCATCCCTTTTCCGGGGTGCGCCGCCACTCCGGACTCGCGCGAAATATCCCGAAACTTCCCGTTGCCGAGGTTCAGGAAGACCTGATTGGGCGATGGCTTGTAAAACTTCGGATGGCAGTACTCGCGCGTCTCTTTGTAATTACAAACCGGCTCCGTCGAAACATCCCAGCGCAAGTAATTCACGATGACTAAATCTAGTAATCCGTCGTTGTTCAAATCCACCCAGGCTCCGCCGACGGACCACAGCGGGCCGTCCGAATCCGCGGAACTGCCGGCCAGTCCGGCCTTTTCCGTAACATCGGTGAAGGTGCCGTCGCCGTTGTTGTGGTAGAGCGTGTTGTGGTGCACGCCGCCGACGAAAATGTCCTGGTAGCCGTCGTTGTCATAGTCGCCGATCGCCACGCCGACGTCGAAACCAGTGCCGGCCAATCCTGCCCTTTCGGTGGCATCGGTGAAGTGGCCGCGGCCATCGTTCAAAAACAGGCGATTGGAGTAGCGCGGACCGGTCTTCTTCAGAGAGGCAATATCCGCGCCGTTGGTGAAGAAGATATCCGGATAGCCGTCGTTATTGGCGTCGAACACGGCCACTCCGCCCGCCATGGTTTCCGGCGCGTGCTTCTGCGGCGTTTCGGAACTATCGAGCTGGAAATCGATGGCGCGCCAGGTAAAATGAATCGCGCTCGGAGCGGGAGGCTGAGCCGGACTACGCAGCAGAAAGACCCCGAACAGAGCGGTTCCCAAGGCAAGCGCAACGCGCATGGTCTTAAGTTAACAAGAAGCGGCCCGGAGAATAGAACTCTTCCCGGGCCGCCGGGGAGCTTGACGCCGTTAGAACAGCAGCTTCAGCGCGAATTGAATGTGCCGTTCGGTTCCCGCCAATGTGCTGGTTACCGCGCCGAAGGTCGAGGAACCATAACTGCTGTTCGGGAAGTTAAATTGAGGCGTGTTGGTGAGATTGAAAATCTCCGCGCGGAACTGCAGTCTGACTCGCTCGGTAATCGGGAACTGCTTGAATATCGAGAGGTCCAGATTTCGGAGCGGCGGCCCATAATTCGTGTTGTCGGCGAGATTGCCCTCGGTGAGCGGAGCTGGAGCGGTGAAATTCGCCGTATTGAACCATTCCGATGGCGTGCGGCCCCCCGCAGGCGCTGCGTTGGGATTGGCTCCCGACACGAGATCCGGGAAACAGCCGGCCCATACGCCCTGGCATCCGCCAGCGCTGACCGTGTACGGTTGGCCGGTGTGCAGAGTGAGAATCGTATTGATCTGCCAACCGCCCACCGCGGCGTCCATTGCCTTATTCATCGCGGTGCCGAACTGCTTGCCGCGGCCGAACGGGAGGTCGTAGGTCAGACCAGTCGTGAAGTTGTGGCGGATGTCCCACGCGGCGCTCGAATAGTCCAGGTTGTAATCCAGATTGCTCTTCGTCTGGAAATTGTTTGAACCGCTAAGGGTGGTGCCGGTGTTGGCAAGGGCGTGGCCGTAGGTGTAGGAACTAATGAATTGGAGCCCCTTCGACAGGTGTCTCTCCACTTTCACCGTCCCGGCCTCGTATTTACCCATACCGAAGCTGGACGTTCCCGAGATACTGCCAATATCGGGATAGGCGCGCAGGGAATTGCAACTGATGCTGGTATTCAGCGTCGCCAGGTTCGGGCACGGGTTGTCGTCGGGTTGGAACAGCTGGTGCGACGAATGGTTACCCTGGTAGCCGATTTCGATGGCCATATCGTGCCCTAAACTCCTCTGGATCGAGAAATTCCACTTCTGAACCATGGGGTTCACGAAGTCGTTCGCCACTTCCCGGAACTGGAGAGAACTTACAGGATACGTGGTGAACACGGTGCTCGGATACCCAACGCTAATTCCGCCGGTTGCCGCGCCGTTAGCGAAGTACGGATCAGGCGCGAACGAATTGACGCCCGCGGGCCGGTCCAGTTGAGGCGACTCGTTGAACGGCGCCGACTCGCCGCGATTGGGATTTCCGCCCTGCTGCTCTTCGCCGCCATAAAAGATGCCATAGGCGCCGCGGACCACGGTCTTCTCGCCCAAGCTATAGGCGAAACCGACGCGCGGGCCGAAATCGTGTTTATCCCACGGGATCAGGTACTGGGAAACGCAGCCGCGGCATACCGAGACATTCGGGAAATCGGCGGGATAGGTGACGCCGTTCAGCGTGTACGGCGTGTTGAAATTCGGGGGTAGCGGCGCGTTCGAATTCGGGCCGGTAGGAATTTCGAGCGTCAGATCGTTGACGTCGAAATTGGACTGGCGTCCATGCTGCTCCCCGATCGGCGACCACAGCTCGTAGCGAAGGCCGTAGTTCACGGTCAGCTTTCGCGTGACCTTCCAGTCGTCCTGAGCATAAAAGTCGTACGACTGGCGCGTCGAGGAAATGAAGTTGGTCGTCGATATTTGTCCGTTATCGATCGCGCCTAACAGGAAAGATGCGATTTCATCGCCGGTATCGGAGGCGAGCGTACCGTTCCGGCCGCCGGTGTCCGACGCCGTTGACGGGTATGCGGTTTCCGTGCGGGCGAAGTTCATTTCACCGTGCGGGAAAGGCACCTGGAA
>JBEKOZ010000751.1:0-2806 GCA_049521275.1 Bryobacteraceae bacterium
CCAAAATGCGCTCCGCACGATTCCGTGATGCAGCGCAGACTAGCCCGCATGCCCGCTCATTTCAGCAAAGCCGACCGCGTTGCCGCCCGGTTCGCGCACCGTATATTCGGTAGCCCCGTAGAACGTCGTGCGTTTCGGATCCAGCACGGGCGCATCGGAAACAGCGGCGATCACCTCGTCGATATTCGTGACGTCTATATAAAGGATGCTCGACGAGGGGAAATCCGCCATCGCAGGAGCGTCTTTGAGAACGCTGGCGCGCGTCTGATACATAACGTCGACCGGCCCGTTCTTCAAAATCACGAAGCCCAGGGCGTCGCCTTCGAGCACCTCTACCGTGACGGCGAATCCCAGCCGCCTCCAGAAATCGAGGCACGGTTCGATTGCGTCGACCAGCAGGATCGGCGTCAGCGATTGCATTGTGAAAGCCATATCTCTTAACTTTAAAACGAATGTTGTCCGTCCATCTGGAAAACGGAGCGGTCGAAGTCAGGAACCAGCCGCTGCCCCGCGTCGCGCACGGATTTGCGCGCATTCGCCTGCTGGCCGCGGGCATCTGCTCCACCGATCTAGAATTGCAGCGCGGCTACTACGGTTTCTCAGGAACACCCGGTCATGAATTCGTCGGTGAACTGGATGACGGGACGCGCGTCGCGGGCGAAATCAATCTCGCCTGCGGCCATTGCGCCTGGTGTGCGCGCGGGCTCGGCCGGCATTGTCCGCATCGCACCGTGCTTGGAATCGTGAAACATCCGGGCGCGTTTCGCGAGTTTCTCACGCTACCGGTAGCGAATCTGCATCGCGTGCCGAAGTCGATTCCAACCGAGGAGGCGGTTTTCATCGAACCCGTGGCGGCCGCGTGCGAGATTCTCGACCAGATCAAGATCGCCAAGGGGACGCAGGTGGCCGTGCTCGGCGACGGAAAGCTGGGACTGCTGATCGCCCAGGTATTGCAGGCTCATGGCGCGCAGGTTCTGCTGCTCGGCAGGCATCGGGAGAAGATGCGTTTGGTGGAGTGGTGCGGCGCCGCCGTCGAGGTGCTGAGGGAAAAACTGCCGCGGCGCGCGTTCCCGATCGTGGTGGACGCAACGGGCTCGCCCGAAGGGTTGCGCGCCTCGATCGCGATGTGCGAGCCGCGCGGCACGGTGGTCATGAAGTCGACCGTGCATGGATTGGTGCCCGTCGACACCGCGCCGGCGATCGTCAATGAGATCACCCTGGTCGGCTCGCGCTGCGGGCGCTTCGAGCCGGCGTTGCGGATGCTCGCATCCGGAAAGGTGCGAGTCGGCAATTTGATCGCCCAGGAATTTTCACTTGATCGCGCGCCGGAGGCGTTCCAACGCGCGGCAACCAAGGGAGTACTGAAAGTCCTGCTGCGTCCGCCGAGCTAGTACGTCTGTCCGCATGCTGACGAGGATGCGGAAATGGTCGCGCCGGATGATCGCTCCCTGCGGTCGCGGCTCGGCAAGGGATTGATTTTATGCAACACCGATTCCGAGCCGCGACCACAGGGAGCGATCTCTACGAGTTTTTCCGCAATCTCTGAATGTCCGCATGCTGACGCATGGCGGTTCAGAGCCACCACGGAACCGCCATGCGTCAGCATGCGGACTGGCCACGGTACTTCCGGGGCACTACACTGGAAACTGGCTCTTGATGAAGCGACTGGTCTTTCTTTCGGCGATCCTGCTCACCGGCTGTGTGAAAAGATACGCGATCAATCAACTGGGCAACGCGCTGGCGGCGTCGGGAACGACATTCTCCGCCGACGACGATCCGGAATTGATTCGCGCCGCGGTTCCCTTCAGTTTGAAGCTGGTCGAGAGCCTACTGGCCGAAAGTCCCCGCCACGAAGGCCTGCTGCTGGCCGCCGCCCGCGGCTTTACCCAATACGCTTACGCCTTTGTTCAGGAAGACGCCGACGAGCTGGAGGACACCGACAAAGTGACCGCCACGGCGAAGCGCGCGCGCGCCGCGAAGCTCTATCTGCGCGCTCGGAATTACGGCCTGCGCGGCCTGGAAGCCAAGCATCCCGGCTTTGGGGATCGGCTCAAGGCGAATCCGAAGGAAGCAGTGAAGGCGCTGAAGAAATCCGAGGCGCCCATGATGTACTGGACCGCGATCTCCTGGGGCGCGGCGCTCGCGGCATCGCACGATTTCGCCATGCTCCCGGAGATTCCCCGATTCGAAGCCCTGATCGATCGGGTGATGGAGCTCGATGAAGGGTTCGACGAAGGCACGGTCCACACGTTCCTGATCACCTATGAAATGTCGCGCCTGAACGCCAAGGGCGATCTCGCGGCGCGCGCGGCAATTGCAAAGGAACATTTCGACCGGGCGGTGGCGCTCGGCGGTGGTCATCAGGCGGGACCGCTGGTGGCCTATGCGGAGAACGTTCTGGTCCCGCAGAAAAACAAAGCCGAGTTTCAGAACATGCTGCGGCAGGCGCTGCGGCTGGACATCAACGCATCGCCCGAAAATCGCGAATTGAACCTCGCCGTCCAGAGGCGGGCGCGCTGGCTGTTGGCGCGCACCGACAAGCTGTTTCCCGGGCCGCACACGTAGCGCCGATTCCGAGCCGCGACCACAGGGAGCGATCTCTATGAGTTTTTCCGGCCCCACAAGCTAATGCGCGTGCATCCGCAAAAATACTTCCGAGTAAGCCGCCACCCCCAGCGACGCGATTCCCAGAAAACTTCCGAACGGAAGTTCGTACGTCGACGCGTCCTGATGCGTCACGCGCATGTAGATCAGGCCGCCCACGGCTCCGATCAGCGACGCCGCGATCAGCGTCAGCAGGGCCGCC
>JBEKOZ010000752.1:0-2802 GCA_049521275.1 Bryobacteraceae bacterium
ACGGACGCGGTGTAGGCGGAGATGGAGGTGATGAACACGATTCGTCCGCTCCCGCGCGCGATCATCGAGCGGGCGATGTGTTGGGTGAGAAAATGCGGTCCTTTCAAATTGACTGCGATCAGCTCGTCGAAGCTTTCTTCGGCTGCGTCGAGGATATCGCGGCGTTCGCGCGGAGCCATGCCTGCGTTGTTGACCAGGAGATCGATGTTTTCGAAGCGCTCCTGCGCGAAGGCGAGCAGTGCGCGGCGGTCGTCTTGAGAGCCCAGGTCGCAGGGGAAAATCTCAGCGCCGGTTTCGGCGCGCAACGAATCGGCGGCGTCTTTTCGGCCGCGATAGGTGGCGAGCACGCGATGCGTCGAGGAGAGTTCGATGGCGACGGCGCGGCCAATCCCCCGGCTCGCGCCGGTGACGAGTGCGACCGGCTTCACCCTTTTGATTTTAGACGAGACATTCTATGCCGCCGGGATTGTACCAGTGCATGGCGACCGGCTCGAACGGTGTGACCAGGGCCTGTATCCGTGATTTATCGGTCTGGCCGGGGCTATAAACTGCCAGGAAGCCGGCGCCCGCCTTGGCAGAAGCGACATCAGCGTCGGCGAAAACCTGCTCCGTGCCGAAAGCCCGGGAGAGCATCGCCATCACCCCAGCCCACGGGCCGGACTGCGCACGAAACTCCTCGAAGAATTCGAGAATCCCGGAGGCGGGAATCGCCAATACGTCGTCTTGACTGAAGCCGGCCCGGCGCAGTGCCTGCGCGGCTTCCTGAGTCGCCGCGAAGGTGGGAAAAGTGGCAATGATGTAGTGCTGCGGGTAGAAAACTCCCAGGCGCGAGTCGGACTCTTTGAAAAAGCTGGTTCGTGTGGTCAATTGACGGTATCTCCTCTAACGAAAGGTGGAAAAATGATCGTGAACTCTGCCGGCCGGCGTGGCGCGGTGTCCGAATAACGACAATCTCCGCCAGCGGGTGCCGGTGATCAGTCCCAGAGCGAACATCAGGCTGAGGCCCAGGAGGAGAGTTACCGTCGTGAATACCGCCAGAGCCGGAACATAAAGCAGGAATGCTCCCACGGTGCCGATGAACAGGACTGCGAGGAGAATGCTGAGGCAAACGACGAAGTGGCGTCTCATACGGATAGAACAGGCAAGCGCGTCGCCAGACTTGCCTGATAGGAAAAATAACATCCTCTGCTGCCGTGCTGGTGCAAAGCTTGCAAGAGCCACGTAAAAGTTGCCTCCCAATTCCGATTTTTTCCGAATTCCACTCGTGAAACCTTGATTCTAATAGCGCCCGCGACTCTGGCATGTGAAGTGCCTTGTGTTGTGCATGGAGCGTTCTGGCATTCAGTCGAGGCAACTATGACACGAGAGAGATACGGTCTTGCTTATCAGAAGGGGTTTGACCTGACGGTTCGATTCCTTCTTTCGAGAGGAGCCCAGAGAGAGTATGCCATGGAGGTTGCCCAAGGCGCCTGGGTGCGGGGTTGGGAGAGGCTGTTCCAACTGCGCGATGAAGCGACGGTGGTTACCTGGGTGAATACCATCGCATTGAATGCCTACCGGCGCGTGATGCGGCGGGAGGCGCCGAGCCAGGAACTGCCTGAGATTGCCAGTTCGACCGGCATCGACATGGCGGCAATCGACGTTCACCGTATTCTGAACTACTGCCGGCCATCAGAACGCGTCCTTTTCGAACAGCAAATGCACGGAGCGACCACGCAGGAAATCGCCCGGAAGCAAGGCGTTACCGAAACCGCGATCCGCATCCGGTTGCTGCGAGCCCGCCGCGCGACGCGATCGAGATTAGAGAAGAGGGCCTCGCAGTTGCAAGACCGATATTCATCCGCACAGGCAGTGCGAGATGCCGCATAATTCACAAAAACGATTTAGGGAATAAAGGGAGAAATACAAATGAAACCACTGTTATTGAGCGTACTATTGGCGGCGCCGGTCTTCGTCGCGCCCGTCATGGCGGACGACCGGCTGGAAGATGTCGCGAAACGAATCCATGAATCAGGCGTGGTCCTGGGCGAAATTATGAATGCGGGCGACAAAGGGATCCCGGAAGACCTGCTACAGAGAGCGCAATGCGTCGGGATCATCCCGAATCTGAAGCGCGCGGGCTTCGTGGTCGGGGCGAAGTACGGTAAAGGCGTGCTGACCTGCCGCACCAACGACGGCGCCGGCTGGAGCGGAGTATCCACGGTGATCGTCGAAGGCGGCAGCATCGGATTCCAAATCGGACTGGGCGAGACGGACCTGATCTTTATCGTTAAGGACCATTCCGGTATGGCCAGTCTGGAGAAAGATAAGATGACATTCGGCGGCGACGCGAGCGCCATGGCAGGCCCGGTTGGCCGGTCCGCCACGGCCGAAACGGATGCGATGATGCACGCTGAAATTCTGTCGTGGTCGCGATCACGCGGCATATTCGCCGGAGTGTCGCTTGAAGGCGCGACGCTGCGTCCGGATCATGCCGACAACGAGAGAATCTATGGACATCATGTGTCGCAGCGCGAGATTCTGCGCGGCGAACTGCCGGCTCCGCACGTGGGGACGGAACTGTATGACACCCTCAACCATTGGGCTCCTTACAAAAAGGGCGAGTAGTTCTAGCATGTAGCCGAAGGCCTGAAGGCCGCGACCGATTTCGATCGGTCGCGGCCATTTTTTGGTCTAAACCATTTTTCCGGATTATCGTAGACCACGATCGGATTGGCGTGGTGGCGCGAGCTTCAGCTTGCCGGCGATGCCTTCAGGCTCGCTTTAAACGTCGTGTTCCTAATTCGGAAGAAAATCATTTAG
>JBEKOZ010000753.1:0-2801 GCA_049521275.1 Bryobacteraceae bacterium
TCCTGGCGCATTTGACCTGGGGTGGACTGAAGCCCGGAACCCACTTCGGCGAGCCCGCGCCGCTTTTTCCCCGCGCAGAAAAGGATGCGACCACCCTTATGCAAAACCTGGAAGAGGAGAACAACCGCACCGTGATTGAGGCCGCTGCCGACAAGGCAAGCGCGGCTAACTCCGCTCCGCAAGCGCCTGCGTCCGCGCTTTCCATTGAACCTTCGCCCGCTGCGGCTTCGCCCTCCGTCGTGTCGGTGCAGCCCTCGGCGGGTGGCACAGCCGATAAAAAGCCCTCCGAGCCGGGCGAACACAACTTGACGCCGCCCACGCATGCGCCGGTCGACCCCGAAAAGCAAGTGGAGACAGTTCATGTGCATCCAGTGGCCGCGGAACACCTGAGCGCACGATTGAGCGCTTCGCCGGCAACGGCACCGACAGGGGGTCCGCTGGCTTCGCCGGGGCAAGCGGGCGACGCAGGAGCCTCTCCCGATGCTAAAGACCACAGCCCTCCGGCCGGTCAAACCGATCAGATCGGCATCGACGATTTCATCAAGATCGACCTAAGAGTCGCGCAGATCCTGGTAGCTGAGCGCGTTCCCAAAGCCGACAAGCTGCTGCGTCTCGAAGTCGACCTGGGTTACGAGAAGCGGCAAATCCTCGCCGGCATCGCCCAATACTATGAGCCGGAAAAGCTTATCGGCCGCAAAATCGTCATTGTCGCCAACCTGGCCCCACGCAAGATGCGTGGGCTGGAGTCGAACGGCATGTTGCTGGCCGCATCGCTCCCCGACGGTGCGCCTGTCCTGGCCGGATTCCTCGAGGAAGTCCCGCTCGGGGCGCGGCTCAAATAGCCTCTTTCTCGAGAGATTTGATGGCGCTCCGTATTGCCCATACACATAAATCGTGCCATACTTACACATCGAGAGGACGAATGCGGACAAACATCGACATCGACGACGAGCTGATGAAGCAGGCAATGGAGGCGGCGGGCGCGACCACCAAGAAAGCGGCCGTGGAAGCAGCTCTCCGTCAAATGGTCCAGATCAAGGCGCAGGGAGCCATTCGCAAGCTTCGCGGCAAAGTTGTGTGGCGGGGTCACGATGAAAATTGGTTTGCCTCCGATGAGGAGGCTCGGAAGAAGTATCGGGAAGCAAGCTCGACGATTGAGCCCGATTTTCCAAGCGCGGACGCACCAATTGACCAAAGTGAATTGGCAGCCGATCAAGGTCATCGCTGAGAGATGGTTATAGTCGACACATCTGTGATGCTCGATTACCTGGCCGACCGCGTGAATGCTCAGACGGAGTGGTTGGATCGGCAAAGCGATTTGCAGCGCCTGGGGATCACAACTTTGATTCAGTGCGAGATTTTGCAAGGAATCCGCCGCGAAGACCTGTTTACCAAGACTTTGACCGCCCTACGCCAATTCGCCATCTTTGAGACCGGAAGCGAGCCCTTGGCGCTTGCATCCGCGCGCAACTACCGAGCGCTACGAGGCCTCGGTGTAACGATTCGAAATACGATCGACTGCCTCATCGCGACCTTCTGCATCGCGGAAGACCACGAGTTGTTGCACAGCGACCGCGATTTCGATGCGTTTGAAACTCACCTGGGGCTGAGAGTTGTGCACCCGCCGGCAATTCCTCTTGCCTGACGCTCCATCGCTCAGCAGAAAGTTGTCCAGCGCTACCGAGGTCCGCATTGCTGATTGATTCCCATGCCCACCTGGATAGCGAGCGCTACGCCGATGACCGCGCCGCCATGCTTGCACGTGCCTACGAGACCGGCATCGGAGCAATCCTCGCCATCGGCATCGGTGAGCACGCCTCCGGCATGGATGGCGCCTTCAACCTGTGCCGCGAGTTCAACCCGCAAACTGCTCAAGGCGCCCATTTCCCCCGCCTCTACGCGAGCGCCGGCGTGTACCCGCACAACACGCCAGAGGCGGATGAGGTCGTGCTCGCCAAGCTGGACGCCCTGCTGACCGAGCCCGAAGTCATCGCCTGCGGCGAGATTGGCCTGGACTACTACCACGACGGGGCGCCGCATTCCGTGCAGCGGGATGTCCTCATCAAGCAGCTTGAAATCGCCGCCGCCCGCAAGCGGCCCATCCTCATCCATTGCCGGCCGACCGGGGATGGCGCGAACGGATCATTCGATGCCTGGGACGATCTCTTCGACGTTCTTGAGTCCCATTGGCGGTCTACCGGTCTAGGCGGCGTGATGCACTGTTTCGGCGGCGGCTGGGAGCAGGCCCGGCGATCGCTCGACTTGGGCTTTCTGGTCTCCTTTGCCGGGAACCTCACCTATCCCAAGGCCCAGCCGCTGCGCGACGTGGCCGCGCGCATCCCATTGGATGGGATGCTGGTAGAGACCGATGCGCCCTGGCTGGCCCCGGCACCCGATCGGGGAAAACGCAATGAGCCGGCATGGGTCACGCGCACAGGCCGGGTCCTGGCCGGCCTGCTGGGTGTCTCCGATGTGGAATTAGCTTCTGCGACCACGAAAAACTTTGCCCGGCTGTTTCGCCTTGGGGCAGACGTGGGAAACTGATAGAGGCATTCGATCCAGGTACAGCACGCAGAGACCGCGTGCGGCAGGCATTGCATGCATCAGCCTTTAGGTGTTTGAGGAAGCGAAGATGGCCCAGGAGAATTCGTTCGACATCGTCAGCAAGGTGGACATTCAAGAAGTCCGCAACGCCATTGACCAGGCGCTCAAGGAGATACGACAGCGCTTCGACTTGAAGGACTCCCATTCCGAGATCACGCTGCAAGAGGCGGACAAAGAGATTCAACTGGCGTCGGCTG
>JBEKOZ010000754.1:0-2800 GCA_049521275.1 Bryobacteraceae bacterium
CGCGCAACGATTGACGCACCAGTTCCGCGGTATCGAAGCCATCCGTCACTGCCGCGCTGGCGATGGCCGCTGCCGCGTCCCCCGGGATCACGCCCAAACGCGCTTCGGCGCGCGCGAGCGCGGCTTCGAAGTCGAGCATGGACTGGAGCACGACTTTATCGGAGAAGATCTGCGACAAAGGCGCGGTGGCCGCCAGGCTGTCGATCAATCGCGTGAACATGAATCGATCTTACACGTCATCTTACACGTCGAAGAACACCGTTTCCCCTTCGCCCTGGAGGCGGATTTCGAGGAACCACGCGCCGGGCTCCGCCGGCTTGGCCAGGAGAGTCGCGCGGCGTTCCAGGGGCACGAAGCACAGCACCGGATCGTGGGCGTTCGCCGGATCGCCCTCGAAATAGACCCGCGTGTGCAGGTGCTTCAGCAGACCGCGCGCGAACACCGTAACGTTGACGTGCGGCGCTTGCATCCCGCCGCGCCCGTCGGGGACTCGCCCCGGCTTCACTGTCTCGAACACGCACGCGCCGGTGGAATCGGTCTCCAAGCGGCCGAAGCCGTAGAAGTTGGGATCGGCCTCAGCGGCGCCAGGGTCGGCCGCGTGAGCATAGCGCCCACGCGCATCGGCTTGCCACAATTCGATCAGCGCATCGCCCAAAGCGGGCGCGCCGTCGCCGTCCACTACGCGGAATAGCAGCCGGATGCGCTCGCCTTCCGCGCCCTCATGCGCCAGAATACCCAGGCGCCGATCGGTCGAGAGCGCGAAGTTGAAGAACGGTCCTACCGTCTGCGACGCGGTTGGAATCAGCTTCACCTTCCGCCCTCTTCAAACGGCGTGGCGCGCCGCCCCCGCAGCACGATGTCGAAGCGAAACCCCAGCGCCCAGTCAGGCTGGGTTAGCGACAGGTCGAAAGCGGAGACCAGCCGCCCGCGCGCCTCGGGGTCCGGAATCGATTCGAGCACCGGGTCCAGAGGAATGAGCGGATCGCCGGGGAAATACATCTGGGTGACCAGGCGCGTCACGAATGCGGACCCGAACAGCGAGAAGTGAATATGCGCCGGACGCCACGCGTTGGCATGATTGCGCCACGGATACGCGCCCGGTTTGATGGTCAGGAAGCGGTAGTTTCCGGCCTCGTCGGTGACCATCCGCCCGGCGCCCAGAAAGTTCGGGTCGAGCGGCGCGGGATGGTCGTCGCGCGAATGCCGGTAACGCCCGGCCGCATTCGTCTGCCAGATCTCGAGCAGCGCATGCGGGACACCCCGGCCGTCTTCATCGAGCACTCGCCCGGCGACAATGATGCGCTCGCCCTGCGGCGGCTCGGCGAAGTGGCTGGTCAGATCGTTGTCGGTGGGGCCGATGGGATTGTGTCCGTAAACCGGCCCGGTCAGTTCGCTGAGCGTATGCGGCAAATGGATCAGCGGCTGCGATGGCGCGCGCCGGAGAGTGGATCGATACGCCGGGTTCAAATACTCGGGCTGGCTGCCGGCTTTGACCCTCGGATATTCGTTCACTTGATGATGAAAATCGCATATAGAGGAGCGGTCGTCAAGTCCTCAGCGGCGAGTGTCCTCACTGCCGACACCGAACCCCGACTGTAAAGGAGGGGAGTGCGACACGCTTCCACTACCAAGCCTGCGGAAAAAACTCGTAGAGATCGCTCCCTGCGGTCATCGGGGCGACTTTCCACACGCTCACTGGTTTGAACTTGCATGACATCTGATGTAAGGTCAATTCATGCCGGCTCCCAGGAAACTCCGCACCCAG
Organism: Bryobacteraceae bacterium; assembly: GCA_049521275.1. Lineage (GTDB taxonomy): Bacteria > Acidobacteriota > Terriglobia > Bryobacterales > Bryobacteraceae > Palsa-187. The sequence continues at coordinate 1,766 of JBEKOZ010000754.1, forward strand.
GTCGGCATCGTCGGGGCGGGGCCGGCCGGCCTCCTTCTTGCCCATCTGCTCCAGATCGAGGGCATCGACTCGATCGTCATCGAGGCGCAAAGCCGCAAACACGTGGAGGAGCGGATCCGCGCCGGCGTTCTCGAACAAGGCACCGTGGATCTGCTCCACGAAACAGGGGTCGGCGATCGCATGCGCCGCGAAGGCCTGGTTCATCACGGCATCGAGCTCCGCTTCCACCGCCGCGGCCATCGCATCGACCTGTCCGAGCTGACGGGTGGGCGCAGCATCACGGTGTACGGCCAGAACGAGTTGGTGAAGGACCTGATAGCCGCGCGCGAGCAAGCCGGCGGACAGATCTTTTTCGAGGCCGGACACGCGCGCCTTCACGATTTCGGGGGCGATTCTCCGCGCATCACCTTTCAGCACGCGGGCGCGGATCATGAGATGGAATGCGATTTTATCGGCGGCTGCGATGGGTTTCACGGGGTCTCGCGTCCCTCCATCCCGGCCGCGGAGGTTCGCTTTTTCGAAAGAATGTACCCGTTCGGCTGGCTTGGCATTCTCGCCGAAGCCGCCCCCTCGTCACCGGAGCTGGTCTATACCAACCACGAACGCGGATTCGCCCTGCTCAGCATGCGGAACCAGCGCCTCAGCCGCGTCTACCTGCAGTGCCGGCCCGGCGAGGACCCCGGCGAATGGCCCGATGACCGCGTTTGGGAGGAACTCGACCGGCGCTTCGAGACGATGGAAGGTTTTCGCCTCAATCACGGCCCGATTATTCAGAAGGGCGTGACGGCGATGCGCAGCTTCGTCGCGGAACCGATGCAGTTCGGGCGCCTCTTTCTGGCCGGCGACGCTGCGCATATCGTGCCGCCGACCGGCGCCAAGGGACTCAACCTCGCCGCCGCGGACGTGCGCATCCTTTCCCGCGCCATCGCCTGCCGCTATCGTACCGGCGCGACGGATCTGCTGAATCGATACTCTGAAATCTGCCTGCGGCGTGTTTGGCGCGCCCAACATTTTTCCTGGTGGATGACGTCCATG
>JBEKOZ010000755.1:0-2791 GCA_049521275.1 Bryobacteraceae bacterium
GTGCCGGTGAGCAGCATCACGTCGCTCCAGTCCAGCGCTGCGCCGGGAATTCCGACAACGCTGAACGGCGCCACCATCACGGTGACGGTGGGCAGCTTCGTCGCGCATCCGGGAATGTACTACGCGGGTGCGACGCAGATCGCGGCGGTTCTTCCGTCCGCCACACCGACCGGCACGGGGACCATCACGGTGAGCTATAACAACGGGACCAGCAACGCGGAGCCTCTCACGGTGGTGTCGAGCGCGCTGGGACTCGACACGTACTTCGGTGGAGGAACGGGGTTGGGGGTCGCGACGGACGCTGTTACTTATAGTCTATTCAGCTACACAAACTCCGCGAAGCCAGGGGAGAGCATTGTTCTGTGGGGTTCCGGCCTCGGCGCCGATACCGCCGATAGCGACACCACGGTGACCACGACGCCGCACGCGATCAATGTGCCGATAACGATTTATATCGGTGGCATTGCGGTCACTCCCAGCTACGCGGGAAGCTCCGGATATCCGGGCCTCAATCAGATCAACGTGACCATTCCAACGAACGTTGGCACGGGCTGTGGCATTTCGGTGGTGGCGGTGACCGGAACCGGGGCCGCAGCCGTGGTCACCAACCTGATGACTTTGCCGATCGGCGCGGACGGAGGGGTGTGCGTCGATACGAGCTTCGGCCTCAGCTATAACGGAACCCAGCTGAGCGGGACGACGAGCGGCGCGGCTACCAAGACAGGACTCCTGTCTATCGTGCAGAACACCACCCCCGTATCCGGGAACTCGGGCGGGCTGACGACAGGCGCGGACGCGCTGTTTTATGGCTACCCGGCCACCACCCCTACGTCCAACTCCGGCGGCGGAGTCACATCGATTGGAAATTGCAGCGTCACTACCACGGCACTCAACGTCACGGGTACAGCGGCCACGCCTACCGGCCTCGATGCGGGGGCCGTTTCCATCCAAGGGCCGACGGGAACGCAGCAGATGACTAAACTAGTGATTCCCAACGAGCCGGCTACGGGCGAGTACTACCTCCAACCGGCCAATTCATTTTTCCCGCCCACCGGCGGGACGTTTACCTTCACGGGCACGGGAGGCGCGGATGTGGGGTCGTTCACGGCGTCCATTTCCTACACCAATCCGATGGTCTGGACCAATATGAGCGGGATCGCTTCCGTGACCCGCGCTAGCGGACAGGCCATCACCTGGACCGGCGGCGATCCGAATACTTACGTCTATATCGACGGAAGTTCGTCGTCGGACACCGCGAGCGCCAGCTTCTTTTGCTCTGCCCCGGTCAGCGCGGGTCAATTCACGATTCCTTCCTATATCCTGCTGGCGCTGCCGGCTGGGACCAGTGGGAGCTTGGGCGTCGGAAATTACGCGACACCTGTGACGTTCACGGCATCGGGACTGACTACTGGTCTGGTGCAGGCGGGCGTAGGCTTTTCGATCAACCCTAACTACAATTAGGCAAATCCGTTGACATACGACCGTCGTCGTAGTATGATCGTCGTATGTCAACGGAAAACCTGCCCCGGCCGACCGACGCCGAATTGGAAATTCTGACGGTGTTGTGGAGCCGCGGGCCGACGACGGTCCGCGAGGTCCACGAGACCATCGCCACGCGCAGGCCTACGCAGTACACCACCGTTCTGAAGCAGCTACAGGTGATGGCCGAAAAGGGGCTAGTGCGGCGCGACGAGAACCAGCGCGCGCACATCTACGAAGCGGCGAGGCCTCGTGAATGGACGCAGAGGCAGCTGGCCGGCGACATGCTGCAACGCGCGTTCAACGGGTCCGCCAAGAGCCTGATGATGGGCGCGCTATCGTCCCGTAAAGCGTCGAAACAGGAACTGGCGGAATTGCGGGCGCTCCTCGACGAATACGAAAGGAGGATGCGATGACGCTCCCGGATCTCGTCGCCAATTGGGTGCAGGGCGCCGCGGCGAAGGCGCTGGGGGAGACGCTGCTGCACTCGCTGTGGGAAGGCGCGGCGGCCGCGCTGGCCCTGGCCATCCTGCTGAGCGCGGTGCGATCTTCGCGCATCCGGTACGCGGCGGCGTGTCTTGCCATGCTGGTGATGCTGGCGGGATTCGGCGCGACGTTTTACCGGCTGATGCCGAGGCACGTCAGCGGTCACAGCCTGGTCCGCCTACCCACCGGGTTGATTTTAACCGGCGATGCGCCAGCCGGCATAGGGCGCTCGTGGCAGGCCGAGGAATTACTGCCGTGGCTCGCGCCGTTATGGATGGCGGGGGTTCTGCTGTTTCAATTGCGGTGCCTGGCGTCGTGGATGGCGGCGGCGCGGCTGCGGAGGGTGGGAAGTTGCGGAGCGCCGGCGGCATGGGTGGCGCGGCTCGACGGGCTGAGGGCGCGGCTGCGGATGACGCGGCCGGTTTTGTTGCTCGAATCCTGCTTAGCCGAAGTGCCGGTGGTGATCGGGCATTGGCGGCCGGTGATCCTGGTGCCGGTGGGATTGCTGGCGGGACTGCCCATCGGACAAGTAGAAGCGATCCTGCTGCACGAGCTCGCGCACATCCGCCGCTGCGACTACCTGCTGAATCTGATGCAGACGGTCGTCGAAGGGCTGTTGTTCTATCATCCGGCGGCCTGGTGGATTTCGTCGGTGATTCGCGCGGAGCGGGAGAACTGCTGCGACGATGTGGTGGTCTCGACCAGCGGAGATGCTCATGAATACGCCACTGCGCTGGCTGCGCTCGCGGAGAATCGGTGGGGGATCAGGGAGGCCGCGCTGGCCGCCACCGGAGGCAACCTGGTGAAGCGCATGCGGCGTCTGCTG
>JBEKOZ010000756.1:0-2790 GCA_049521275.1 Bryobacteraceae bacterium
GAGGTCACCAGCGCCACATGCGCGCCGCCGATCGCGCGCACTCTTTTCGGCACCTGCTCGGTCGCCGCGTTCACTGTCCACTCCGCGCCCAGGGATCGCGCCAGTTCCAGTTTGTCGTCCGCGATGTCAATCGCGCAAACCTGTGCCCCCATCGCATGTGCGATCTGCACCGCCAGGTGTCCCAATCCGCCGACGCCGAATACGGCCAGCCTTTCGCCCTTCGCGAGTTCGGAATTCTTCAGCGCTTTGTAGACCGTCAGACCCGCGCACAGCAGCGGCGCCGCTTCCTCCGCAAGCATTCCGGCGGGCAGCTTCGCCACGTGCGACGCCGGAGCTTTCAGATACTCGGCAAACCCTCCGTCCACCGTGCAGCCCGTGATTTTTTGTTTGCCGCACAGCGTTTCGCGGCCCGCGCAGCAGTACTCGCACTCGCCGCAAGTCCAGTGCAGCCACGGCACGCCGACGCGATCGCCGATCTTTAAATCCGTCACGCCCTCGCCAAGAGCGGAGACCACCCCCGCGATCTCATGCCCGCCGATCAGCGGCAGTTTCGTGATCGGCCGCAGCATGTCCCAGCCGCCTTCGGCCAGATGCAGATCGGAGTGGCACACGCCGCACGCAGTCACCTTGACCAATACTTCGCCCGGACCCGGCACCGGCGTCTCCACTTCCTCAATGACGATCGGCCCGCCGAATTCGCGCAACATCGCGGCTCTCATAAGATGGTTCGTCCTCCGTCTATGACGATCGTTTGTCCGGTGATCCAGCGCCCGGAGCGCGATGCTAAAAATACCGCAGCTCCGGAGATGTCCTCCGGATCGCCCAGGCGCTTTAATGCGGTGCGATCCTCGGATCCTTTTCTCAACACCGGATCCTCCCACAGGGCGCGCGCAAAATCGGTGCGCACCAGGCCGGGCGCTATGCAGTTCACGCGAATATTGTCGGGACCCCATTCGACCGCCAGATTCCGGGCCAGTTGCATGTCCGCGGCTTTCGAGATCGCATAAATGCCCAGGATTTCCGTGCCCTTCAACCCGCCGATGCTCGACACGATGATGATCGTGCCGTCGCGCCGCGCGGCCATCTCCGGCCGCACCAGGTTCGCCAGCCACAAATTACTGCGCACATTGGTCTCCATCACCTTGCTGAAAACGTCGTCCGCGAGCCCCGTCATCGGGCCGTAGTATGGATTGATCGCCGCATTGCAGACCAGCGTGTCGATCTTGCCCCATTTCTCGCGCGTCTTCGCGATCAGCGCCTCGCAATCCGCGCGGCGTCCGATGTGGCACGGAATCGCGATCGCCTCGTGACCCTCCTTCACGATTGCCGCGGCGACCTCTTCGCACGCATCCGCCTTGCGGCTGGAGATCACCACTTTCGCGCCGGCCCGCGCCATCTCCTCGGCGATCGCGCGCCCGATTCCTTTGGTCGACCCCGTGACTACGGCAACCTGGCCTGTCAAATCAAACATTACTTTCTCCTTGTCTTTATCCTTGTTGCCGCGAACGTTCCGCTCGGTTGATAAAATACCAGATCGTCGCCCTTGAACTCGACGCTGTACCCGTTCAACTCTTTGATGTTGAATTTGGTGCCGCGCACGGGAATCAAATTGTAGACCGGCTGCCCGGGCAGCGTCAGCGTCAACGCGGAATCGCCTTTCAACGCGATCACCGCCAGCATCGGACCACGCTGATAATCCCCGGTCAGCGGCTGTAGAAATGTCTTCTTCAACATTTCCCGATCCCCCAACCGGACAAACGTGATGTCTTTGAGCGTCGACTCGAAGGGAATCCCGAGCGAATCGATCTCGCCCGCGAGGTTGGTGTGAAACTGGACTTTCTCCTCGGAGAACGGATTCAGCTCGTCCTTCGGCACCTCGAACACGTCATAGTGAAAGTGTGTCAACACTCCGCCCATGCCGTGATAGTCGAGCTTCAACCCGCCGCCGGTTTGCTCGATCTTGACGATGCCGTAGCCGGGATGCTCGTACTCGCCCGCGTATTCGCCCAAGTCGTGAGATGGATGCGTCCCCGTCCGCTGTGTCGTGTAGCCCTTCTGTTTCGCCGCCTCCTCTGATGCTTTCGTCATAGCGCGCTGCTGCTTCACGCGCGCCGTCCAGTCGATTGCTTCGAGCCCCAGCAGCCGGTCCCAAACGTTATACGCCACCACCGCCGGCAGCGCGCTTGAATCCTGATTCGTCAAAATCACCAGTCCGATATGTTCCTGCGGCAGGAACGCCACCAGCGAACTGAAGCCGTCGATGTTGCCGCCGTGATGAACGAATTTGTGTCCGCGGTAACTGGTCACGAAAAATCCCATGCCATAGGAAAGGTCGCCCAACTCTTTATCGGGCGATGGCGCGGAAATCGCCATCTGCGGAATCATCATCTGCATTTCGTTGGTTGCCGACAGCACGCCCTTGCCTTGCGCCAGGTGCATCATGACGTACTTGGTCATGTCCTCCAGGTTCGAATTGATGGACCCCGCGGGTCCAATGGAATCGATATTGCGAAACGGCACGTCGACCACGATATCGTTCGCCACTTTGTAAGGAAGCGAAAAATCCGCCGACTTCTGCGACTCGGTCACCGAGAAATTCGACCCCGTCATGCCCAGCGGCTCGAAGATCACCTTGCGGACAAGTTGCTCCCAGGTCGTTCCCGCGACATGTCCCGCCAGGTAACCGGCGGTCATGAACATCAGGTTCTGGTATTGGAACGTGGTACGAAAATCCTTGTTCGGCTCCAGGTATCGAAGCCGCTCAAAAAGCTCCTCGCGCGAAAACGGAGA
>JBEKOZ010000757.1:0-2787 GCA_049521275.1 Bryobacteraceae bacterium
GAAAATGGTCTAGTGGAGTGTCCGGTCCGCATGCTTTACGCATGGCGGTTCAGGGGATTGAGCAGGTGAAACCGCCGTGCGTGAGCATGCGGACAGGACGCACTACGGCCTTACGAAAAATCGTGCGCGGCCGGCTGTGACACCGGCCGCTAGTGATTTGGACTGCCTCTTGCGATGCACAGCCCTCTGAAACCCAAAGGGTATTTCTCCCCGGATGCTCTCAGGATCGACCCCAAAAATCTTCCGTCTCCGGAAGCTCAGCACCACCGTAATACGACATTTGCCGGCCGGCAAAAAACTGTCGAAAGAGCCCGATGGCCGAGCCCCTTCTGCCTGGAAGCGTACAAGAGGGGAAATTGCACAGGTTCAGCCAGGGGAGCTAAATCCGCAAAGGGAAAGAACATGCGAAATTGTTTTATGCCGTGACCGGGGTTTTCGCCGCGAACGCGTCCATGGTACGCGCGGAGTAGACCAGAGCCGCTCCGGCATTCACGCTAATGGCGACGCCGAGGGCCTCGATCAGTTCCTCTTTGGTCGCGCCGTGCTTCGCCGCGGCGTCGGTATGCACGGTGATGCATCCGTCGCAGCGCAGGGTGACGGCCACGGCGAGCGCGATCAGCTCCCGCGTCTTGGCATCGAGCTTGGCGGTCTTTGACCCAGCCTCGCTCAGCGTACGATAGCCTCGTGCGATATCCGGGCTCGTTCGCGCGATATCCGCGATGGCGGTCGAGAGCTGCTTCTGGTATTCATTCCAATCGAGCATCATAGGCACAGTATATTGGGAACAGATGCTGCTTGTGGCTTTCGCGTTGTTGATCGTGGGCCTGCCGCTGTTCGCTCAACCTACTTGTCCGGCCACGCCCGCCTGGTCTCCTTGCGATCTGGTGTTCGACCTGGAAGCGAATGAGAAGCCTGACGGGCTGGAGCTGCGCGCCGAGTTTCGCTCCCCTCATCACCGGACCTATTTAATGCACGCCTTCCGCGACGGCGACCGCCGTTTCGTGATCCGTTTTTCCCCCACCGAGGGCGGCGCCTGGGATTACCGGCTATCGAGCAGCCTGGCGCGCCTGGACGGAAAACTGGGCCAGTTCAACGCGGCCGATTCCGATTCGCCGGGCTTCGTCAGAGTCGCCAATGTCCATCATTTTCAGACGGAGAATAACAAACCGCACTTATGGATGGCCGCGAGCGCCGATAAATTTCTTGACCTGCCGCGCGCCGGGTTCGACGCGCTGATCGCAGCGAAGGCCAAGGAGAAGTTCACGCATCTGCGCGTGACGCTCGACCCGGGCGCCGATCTGGGCGAGGCCGCGGAGCGCATTCGCGCGATCAACCGCCTGGGCCTGACCGCCGACATCGCGTTCCAGGCGATTCCCGCCGATTGGAAGCAGCGCGAACGCTACCTTGCCGATGCGGTGTCGCGCCTGGCGGCGTTCAACATCACCTGGGCGGGATTTCCCGCGTACGAAAGCGTTCCGGGCGGACGCGCGATTTTGAAGGACGCCGGCGCGCTGATCAAAAAGTTCGATCCCTATCAGCATCCGCGCACGACCATGGCGGAGTCGACGTCCGGCGCGCTCGCGGGCGATGGCTGGATGGACATGATCGGCTACGGAACCACGGACGCGAATATCGGCGGGGTGGAGCATCAGTTCTACCAGTTGCCGGCGCTTGCCACGGGGATCGCCAATACGCGTGATTTATGGAATGCGACCATGAACGGCCAGTATCCCGCCGATGGAGCGGGCGCGTACATGACCGCCTGGTACGACTTCATGGCCGGCAACCGGTACTGGGAACTGGAACCGTTTTTTGGAGTCGACGGAGCGCGCGGCCTCGCGCTCGACGGCGTCGAATACATCATTTATGTGGAGAAGCCGGGGCCGATTGAGGTGGCGCTCGAACATCATGGTTACGACGTGGCGTGGATCAATCCGGCCAACGGCGAACGCTACAAGCAGAAGGGGTATTCGGGCGAACGATTCACCGGAGAGCCTCCCGACCGAACGCATGACTGGGTGCTGCATATTTCGCGCGAAGGCCAAAAAGCGGGGATGTTGAAGTCCGTTAAATTCGAGTCGCGCGCCGTGCCGGTGCAGGAAATTACGCTCTCCGGCGACAAGCCGGTGTTCGACATTCCGGAGCCCGAGGACAATGAGGTTTCTCTCGCGCATCCGGCGCATTTTGCGCTGAAGATTCGCCGGGATACCCGCTCCACGCGATCCCTGCTGGTGGAATGGACGGCGGAGGTCTCGGCCGACGGCGAGGGGTATCGGGTGGTCGGGACGGGCAGGGAGGGAACGCTCAAGGTACCCGCTTCGATGGTCAAAAATCTGCCCGCGGTGCTCAGCCTGCACGCCAATATCGTCAACGCGAACGGCAAGGCGTACATGGTCGACCGGGTGCTCAGGTTGGTGCCGTAGTGGAGTGTCGTTTGTATCACGGCGTCGACATGAGTGTCGACGCGGCACGCAAGAGTGCGTGCGCCACAACGGCCGGACTGCGGGGGATGAGATGAAGATCCTGGCGATCGATACTACCAGCGAGCGCGGCAGTATCGCGGTCACGGACGGCGGGCAGGTGATTGAAGAGCTCGCGCTCGAACCGGGCGATGGTTTTGCGCACGTTCTCTTCGGCGAGATTGAGCGTCTTCTGGCTCGCAATAACCTGCGGCTCGCGGACATTGGCGGGTTCGCGGCGGCGTCGGGTCCGGGCACCTTCACTGGTGTTCGCGTCGGCCTGACGGCGGTGAAGGGCCTGGCGGAAGGGATGTCGCGCAAAGTGGTC
>JBEKOZ010000758.1:0-2782 GCA_049521275.1 Bryobacteraceae bacterium
AATGCCTCCCGGTCATCCCCGACCAGGACGTTCGTCCCCGAGGTCACCGTGATGGGACGCTCGGTGTTGGGCCTCAGGGTCAAACAGGGTACTCCCAGGTAAGTTGTCTCCTCCTGGATTCCTCCAGAGTCCGTAATCACGACCGCGGCGCGCGTTTGCAGCGCCAGGAACTCGATATAGGGCATGGGATCGAGGAGGAGCAGATTCCGGGAATCAATGCCGAATTCGGCGATGCGCTGACGCGTCCGCGGATGTACCGGAAAAATGATGCTCAGTTCCTTGCTCACTTTCGTGAGGGAGTTCAATAGCTCCCGCAGGGTCTCGACCTCATCGACGTTGGCGGGGCGGTGCAGGGTGACGAGAGCAAAGCGTTCTGGAAATCCGTTCTTCGGGCAATTCCTCGCCGCCGGCAAGAGCTGTATGAGCGAGTCGATCATCACATTGCCCACGCAGTGAATCCGCTCTTCCGGTACGCCTTCGCGCAACAGATTGGCATCCCCGTCTTCCGACGGGGTGAATAAAATGTCGGAAAGTCGGTCCGTCACGATCCGGTTGATTTCTTCCGGCATAGTTCGATCGAAGGAGCGCAGCCCCGCCTCCACATGGCCAACCGGAATCAGCAGCTTGGAGCAGACCAGCGCAGCAGCGACGGTGGAGTTTACGTCGCCATAAACCAGGGTCATATCCGGTTTGCGCTCCAGCACCACGGGTTCGAACCGCCGCATGATCTCGGCGGTCTGCACGGCGTGACTGCCCGAGCCGACCTCCAGATTGAAATCTGGTTCCGGAATCTCAAGCTGGGCAAAGAACACATCGGACATGTTCCGGTCATAGTGCTGCCCGGTATGAACGAGCGTCTGCCGGATACCCCGCTCACGAATGGCGCGCAATACGGGTGCCGCTTTGACAAAATTCGGACGGGCTCCAACAACATGAAGAATATGATTCATTGGGTAAACTTATTCAGCCTCTTGGCGGCTTCCTGAAAACTACTTCCAAGCTAGGCCCGGCGCCAGCGAGCGATGCGATCTGAGCCAGTGGCTCCACCACTGAAACGCGTAACGCCTTCCGAACAATCCTCTCCGGGATACCTCGCCGCCTTGGTCTTGATTGAGGAGCCGGTGAACCGCCTATCTTTTCGAGCAGGCTGGAACCGACGTACCCAACACTGCGCTCTATATAGGCTACTCTTGGCGTCTTGACCCGCACTTCCTCGAAACCGACATCGCCCATCAGATGCCTGAGCGATGCAGGCGAGAAATGAAACAGGTAGCGAGGCAGCTCAAGACCATACCAGTGGGTTCCGAACACGCGGGCTTCCCAGGAATCGATGTTGGGCATCTGCCCATAAAAAATGCCACCGGGCTTGAGCCACTCGAGCACCTTTGTCAGGAACTGGCGCGGAGAGTACACATGCTCCAGCACATCGAAGCAGGTAATGACGTCGATACTTTCCGGCAAAAAGGGGGCTTCGACCGCGTCTCCCACGAATACTTCTGCGCCGGTAGCCGTTCGGGCTCGCCCCGCCGTCGATTCTTCCATCTCGATTCCGTACAGCTTCCAGGAAGGGGACTTCATCGTGCTCAGGAAACCACCGGAACTGCATCCAATATCGAGAATTGCACCTTCGCGTTTGTAACGCGCAATGAGCTTCAGTTGGTTTTTCCAGCGACTGGTGACGGAACCCTCGCCAGCCGCGACGATTCCTTTGTGGTAATCCTCCGAGTAATGGAGCCCCATTTCCTCAGGTTTCGGAGGACTTGTCAGCCAGACCACTCTGCAGGAGGAGCAGCGAAGCAAGCGATAGATCTCCGCGCGCAGGTGGAAACGATCCGGCGCTGCCAGCCGATTCCCCACCTTCTCGCCACCGCAGATAGGACAGGCTTCGGGTTGCTGTCTGATTTCGGCACCTCCGTTTTTCGCTTTCGCCATGTCCCTCATCTCAATCGCGCTGTTCATCGGAGTGTTCATCGACCTACGCACCCTCTTGGAAATGGACCCTTCGGGCAAGCTAACCGACGACTTCGAACGATTTCTCGGCCCCATTCGTCTTAGCGGCGCGTCGTCGAAAAACTGCTTCCAGCAGAGTTCGACCATCAGCCGCAGTTGCGAACCTACTCAGCAAGAGCGCCGGCCACAAGGCCACTCCGCACGCCAAAACCACTAGTCCAACGCGGACTGCGGCCAACATCCGGGGTCCGGCGATCGGCAGCGGAATCCAAGTCGCGCCGTATCCAGCAGCGAGAATCGCTCCCGTCGCCACAATCGCCCTACCCAAGTCGAAAAGCAGTGTCGCAGGACGAAAGAGATGAAAGGTCTTCGCCACCGCGTAGATCATAAAGAGCATTCCAATGAACTCCGCGCCAGCCAATCCACCCAGTACGCCGTAAAATCCCAGTCTCCGCGCAAATACTGTGGCGGACAGCAGTGTCACGATTACCAAGACCTGTCGGATGTTATCGAGCAAAGCACTTCCCGAAATTCGATAAAGAACAAGGCCAAGGATGGAAACCGCCTGAAAAACTCCCGCCAGAGATACCAACACCAATGCCACCCGGAACTGCGGAGCATTTTGCCCCGTCCAGGCGAATAAGATCGTTGCGCCAAAACAGGCCGTGAAGGACATGGGGATCAAGGCACAGACCATCGTCACCTTGAAGGACTTGTGAAGCAAATTTCCCATTCTCTCCGTTGCTCCAGACGCGTATACCATGGAGCCCCCGGAAAGGATGGACAAGAGAAATGCGTCCTGTATCATCTGTGCCGGGCTTATCAGTCTTAC
>JBEKOZ010000759.1:0-2771 GCA_049521275.1 Bryobacteraceae bacterium
CGCTCCGTCGTTTACTGGTCCTCAGGCGGCGAAGCCAGATTGTTCACCGCCGTCCAGAGCTTCATCTATGCGCTCGACGCGCGCACCGGCAAAGTCATTTCCAGTTTTGGAAAAGATGGCCGAATCGACCTTCGCGAAAATCTCGGCCGCGATCCGGAAAAACAGTCGATTGTCGAAACCACTCCCGGAATCATTTATAAGGATTTGCTGATCGTCGGAGATCGAACTCCGGAAGCGCTGCCCGCGCCGCCTGGGGACATTCGCGCCTATGACGTCCGCACCGGAGCTCTGCGGTGGACCTTTCACACCATTCCGCACCCCGGTGAGCCGGGCTATGAAACCTGGCCGAAAGACGCCTGGACGTACACCGGCGCGGCCAATAACTGGGCCGGCATGGCTGTCGACGAGAAGCGCGGGATCGTGTATGTGCCCACCGGCTCCGCGGCCAGCGACTTCTACGGCGCGGACCGCATCGGCGATAATCTCTATGCCAACTGCCTGCTCGCGCTGAACGCCCAAACGGGCGAGCGCATCTGGCACTTTCAGGCGGTGAAGCACGACGTCTGGGATCGCGACTTCCCTTCGCCGCCGACTCTCGTAACCGTGAAGCGCGACGGAAAATCCATCGATGCCGTTGCGCAGACCACCAAGCAAGGTTGGGTGTTCCTGTTCGATCGCACCGATGGAAAGTTGTTGTTTCCGGTCGAATACAAAAAGTATCCGCCCAGCACAACCCCCGGCGAGGTGACTTCTGAAACACAGCTGCTTCCCACCAATCCCGCCCCTTTCGCGCGCCAGTTGCTCACCGCGGACATGCTCTCGAATCGAACTCCTGAGATTCATCAGTGGGCGCTCGAAAAATTTCGGACGCTCCGCAGTGAGGGTCAGTTTGTGCCCTTCGGCGTGGGCCAGGAAACGGTAATTTTCCCTGGCTTCGATGGCGGCGCCGAATGGGGCGGCTCGGCATTCGACCCGGAAACGGCGCTTCTCTATGTGAACGCGAACGATGTCGTGTGGACCTCCAGTCTCGCCCCGAATGTCGACGGAACCGCGGGCCGTCCCTTGTACCTGTCCAATTGCGCCGGCTGCCATGGTGACAATCTGCAGGGCGCACCGCCGCAGTTTCCTGCGCTGTCGGATTTGCGCGGCCGGCGCACCCCGCGGGAGATCGCAGCCGTCATCAGGCAGGGCGGTGGCCGGATGCCGTCATTTCCCAACCTCAGCACGGAAGCGGCAACGTCGATCGCCCAGTTCATCCTCAGCGGAGAAGTAAAGGAGCTGGCGCCCGCGGAGACTTCGAAAGAGAATCCAAAATATCGTTTCACCGGCTACCACAAATTCCAAGATCCCGATGGCTACCCGGCCGTCGCCCCGCCCTGGGGAACGCTGAATGCCATCAATTTGAACACCGGCGAGTACGCGTGGAAAATTCCTTTTGGAGAATATCCGGAACTCGGTGCCAATACTGGAACCGAGAATTACGGCGGACCCGTCGTGACCGCCGGCGGCCTGGTATTTATTGCCGCGACAAATTTTGACCGCAAGTTCCACGCCTTCGATAAGCTCACCGGCAAATTACTGTGGGAGTCCACGCTTCCCCTGTCTGGAAATGCAACCCCCATCACCTACGAATTGGCCGGCCGCCAATACGTGGTGATCTACGCAACCGGCGGCAAATCAGGCGGCGTCTCCGGCGGAATCTACGTCGCCTTCGCCCTGCCCTGAACCGCCATGCGTAAGCGTGCGGACACCACCGCCCAGTATGGCCGGGCAGGGCGCGGAAAAACTCAAGAAACCGCTCCCTACGGTCACGGCTCGGAATCGGCGTTATTCAAGATCAGTCGCTCACCGGGTTTTCCGCAGCCTCGCTTTTAGCTGGCGTTTCCGATCCGATACGACCTAGAAGTGCTTCCGAGCCGTGACCGCAGGGAGCGGTTTCTTGCGACTTTTTCCGCAGCCCGTTCAGCCCGCAGCCTCGCTTTAGCGGGCGTTCCGATATTTCCATCGCTCCGCTTGACCAACTCCCCAATCGCGGTTAACATAGGTATCTAGGCATAGAGATCTATGGGAAAATCCAAGCCCGACGTTTTGCAAGGTACTCTCGATCTACTCGTCTTGAAAACCTTGGCCCGCGGCCCGCTCCACGGATACGGCATCGCAACCACCGTGCAACGGATTTCTTCGGATGCCCTGCGCGTCGAAGAGGGCTCGCTCTACCCTGCCCTGCACCGGATCGAGCAGGAGGGCTGGATTCGTTCTGAATGGGGACTTTCCGAAAAGAACCGGCGCGCGAAATTTTATTCCATCACCGCCGCGGGCCGCAGGCAGCTCGCGCGCGAAGAAAAACAGTGGGACAAATTGACAGCCGCGGTCGCCACGGTGCTCCGCTTCTCGGAGGGCTCATGAAGTGGATCAATCGGCTTTGGACCACCCTGCGGCCGCGCCGGCTTGGCTCCGACCTCGATGACGAGCTGCGCTTTCACATGGAGGAGCGCATCGACGAAAACCTGGCCGCCGGTATGTCCGCCGAGGAAGCGCGGCGCGACGCGCAGCTACGCTTCGGCAACCCGACGCTCCTTAAAGAATCGGCGCGGGAGAACGACATTCTGGTCTGGCTCGAAACCGCCATCCAGGATGTGCGCTACGCGTTGCGTGGTTTCGGCCGCAGCCCCGGCTTCGCGGCGACGGCGATCCTGTCGCTGGGACTCGGCATCGGCGCGAATACCGCCATTTTTTCTTTCGTCAACGCGCTGCTGCTGAAGCATCTGCCC
>JBEKOZ010000760.1:0-2766 GCA_049521275.1 Bryobacteraceae bacterium
CTCTCGCTGGCGAGTAGCCCCACCCGTCCAGGATGGTCAAGATCAGCGGTCTTCCGTTCATCATTTTTTGAACGCCCTGCCGCCCGGAAAGCGCGCGCTGGACCCCAGTTCCTGCTCGATCCTCAGCAACTGGTTGTATTTCGCGATCCGGTCCGTGCGGCTCGCCGAACCCGTCTTGATCTGGCCCGCGCCCGTCGCCACCACGAAGTCCGCGATGAACGCGTCCTCGGTCTCGCCCGACCGGTGCGACACCACCGACGTGTACCCCGCGTCCGACGCCATTTTCATGGTCTCCAGCGTCTCGGTCACCGTGCCGATCTGGTTCAGCTTAATCAGAATCGAATTCGCGATCCCCAGCTCGATCCCTTTCGCGAGGCGCTCCACGTTGGTCACGAACAAATCGTCGCCGACGATCTGGATCTTCTCGCCCAGCGCGTCGGTGATCAGCTTCCAGCCGTCCCAATCGTCTTCGGCCATGCCGTCTTCGAGCGAAACGATGGGATACTGCCGCACCCAGTTGGCATAAAACTCAACCATCTCGGCCGGCGTGCGCTCGCTCTTGTCGGACTTCTTGAAAACGTACTTACCCTTTTTCGCGTCGTAAAATTCACTCGCCGCCGGATCGAGCGCGATGCCCACCTGCTCGCCCGGCGTATACCCGGCCAGCGTGATCGCCTCCAGCACCACTTCGAGCGCCTCCTCATTCGACTTGAGATTCGGCGCGAACCCGCCCTCATCGCCCACCGAAGTCGAATAGCCGCGCTTCTTCAGCACGCCCTTGAGTGTGTGGAATATCTCGGCGCCCCAGCGCAGCGCCTCGGAAAATTTCGCCGCCCCGTAAGGCAGGATCATGAACTCCTGCGGATCGACGGAATTATCAGCGTGCGCCCCGCCGTTCAAAATGTTCATCATCGGCACCGGCAGCAGCGACGCCGAAACCCCTCCCAGATACCGGTACAAAGGCGTCTGCTGCGATTCGGCCGAAGCCCGCGCCACGGCCATCGACACCGCGAGAATCGCATTCGCCCCCAGGTGGCTCTTGTTCTCCGTCCCGTCCAGCTTGATCATCTGCCGGTCGATCGAACCCTGCAATTCCGCATCCTGCCCCAGCAGCGCCGGCGCGATGTACTCTTCGATATTCCGGACCGCCTTCAGCGTCCCTTTGCCCAGGTACCGCGATTTGTCGCCGTCCCGCAGCTCCACGGCTTCATGCTCCCCGGTCGAAGCCCCGGACGGCACCGCCGCGCGCCCCCTGCTCCCGTCCGCCAGGTAAACGTCAGCCTCCACAGTCGGATTCCCGCGACTGTCCAGTATCTCTCTGCCAATGATTTTTGTGATTTCCATAGGAACCTACCAGCTTACGGTGTCAGTAGCAACGGGAGCAACCGCGCTATGCCCTGTGAAATCCAATTGCTCTTCTTGCTCTTTGTGGCGCGCGCCCCCAGGCGTGCCGCGTCGCGACTCGTCGCGACGCCCGGTTCTTCTGGAAACCGCTCCCTTTGGTCACGGCTCGGAAAAGGCAAGCCGAGGCGCACCCTTTACCGCACGCGATACACCAACGCCCCCGGCGCGCTAAACTCCAGCCTCGCCCCCGGCAAACCCTCCGCCCGCGCCCGCAGCGATTCCATCCCCTCCGAACCCCCTAAATCCGACCCCAACAACAGCAGCAATTCACTCCCGAACCCCTCCGGCGCCACTCGCGATGCCCGCATCCCAACCACTTCCTCCGCCTGCGGAATCGCCGCGACAAACAAATCGTGCGACGAGGCAACGCCCGTCGACAGATAGCTCAATCCTTCTTTCCAAGCCAGCACCATCGTGTCCGGACCCGCATGCGCGGCGATCCACGCGTAGGCTTGCCGGTCCCGCGCCCGCTGCTCTCTTTCCGTCCGGTAGATCGCCGCCGTCTTCTGCCACGTCACCGAGTCGTTCCAGAACACGATGTACAACGCCAGCGCCAGCAGCGCCCAGCGCGGAGCCATCTTGAACCGCGGCTTCTTGATCGACTCCATGCACAGCCACTCGAAGTGGCTCCCTTCCTCGACAATCCCCGCCAGCACCATCGGCCACACCGGAATAATCAGGCGTCCGATACCTTGAAACCACCAGAACGTGATCATGATCAAGTACAGCGCGGTAAAAATCAGGTACAGCGGCCACTGCCGCCTCCGGCCGATCCGCACGCTCCCCGCGATCGCCGCCGCCAGCACCAGGTGATGCAGCGGGATGCCGTGCAGAAACTCCAGAATCCCCGAGAAAAACGTTTCCGCGACCGCCGACGACAGCGTCGAGGACTGCTCCAGCAGATGCTTGCCCAACCCTTTGGCTCCGATCACGCGCACGTATTCGTCCAGATACGGCGTCGCCTGCGCGTGAACCACACCCCAGACGTGCCAGCCCACCGCCGCCGGCACGGCCAATGCGAAGAAATACAGACTCAACCTCAGCCGTTTTCGGAGAAAGAAAAACACCGGCGCGGCGAGCAGCATCGGCAGCGCCGCGTTGCGCGTCAGATACGCCAGGCCGGTGAGCAACCCACCCAACAACGCGAACCACCCGCTGTCCCGCTCCGCCGCGCGCTCGCTAGACCAGATCGCCGCCAGCAGCAGGCACAGGAACAACATCTCCGAGTAAAGCGTGATCACCAGAAAAACAAATGGGAAGGAGACACCCATCATCGCCGCCACCAGCAGCGCTTTCGGCCACGACAATCCCATCTGCCGCAGGACCAAGAACACCAGTCCCAGGCAAACCGGCAGCAAAGCA
>JBEKOZ010000761.1:0-2764 GCA_049521275.1 Bryobacteraceae bacterium
CCCTGCTGGCCAACAACGGCGGCCGCTTCAAGTTCTACGGAGTCGCCTCGCACGCCGCCGCCGCGCCCGATCGCGGACGCTCCGCTCTCGATGGCGTCATGATTTTCCTCAACTCCGTCGAATATCTGCGCGAGCACGTCCCGCAGGAAACGCGCATCCACTACATCATTACCCACGGCGGCAGCGCGCCCAACATCGTGCCCGCGTTTGCCGAAGCCAACCTTATCGCCAGAAATCCCGACGCCGGCGTCCTCGCCGGAATCTGGGACCGCATCATGGATTGCGCCCGCGCCGGAGCCCTCGCATCGGGCACCCGCATGGAGTTCGAGCAAGGCACCAACTACTCGAATGTTCTCCCCAACGACACGCTCACCGAAGTTCTCGGCCGCGCCATGCAGAAAGCCGGCGGCTATGAATATACGCCAGTCGAAAAAACCTTCGCGGTCGAATTGCAAAAGACCTTGGCCGGCGCCGTTCGATCCCCGGGACCCGAGAAAGTGCATACCGACATGTCCGAAGGCGTCGGCTCCGCCTCCAGTGACGCCGGCGACGTCAGTTGGGTGGTGCCCACCGCGCAATTCACCACCGCGACCTTCGTGCCCGGAGTCTCGGCCCACACCTGGCAAGCCGCGGCCTGCGCCGGAACCAGCATCGGACGCAAAGGAATGGTCGTAGCCGCCCGCACGCTCGCGGTCGCCGGTGTGGAGCTGTTCGAAAATCCAGCCGAGCTCAAAGCCGCCCGCGACGCCTACGTCAAGCGCCTCGACGGCAGAAAATGGAATACTAGAATCCCCGTGGACGGCAAGCCTCCCATGGATTACGCGACCAAATAAATGGCCTACTGCTCCTATTGCGCAGCCGTTCTCGATCCAGGCCAGCCAGTCTGCGCCCGTTGCGGCCGCCCAGTCGCAGGTGTTGCTCCACTTGTCGTCGAAGCTCGCCCCTCCAGCGTCCGCCTCGCGACCATCCTTTTGCTTATCGCATGGGGTGCGAATTTTCTTTCGCTGGCCGGTTTCCTGGTCAACCCCTCGGTCTTCACGCGCATGTCGGTCCTGGTTCCTCTTCGAATGGTGGGACTCTCGCTCCTCTGGATGGTGCTGCCCATTTGCATATGGGCCCGTCAGAACTGGGCCCGATTCGCAGTGGTAGTGTTGCTCGTGTGGGCCATCGGTAATTTAGCATTCACCGTTCTCCGCTACGCAAGTTCAAGCGCTATCGCCCTGACCCTGGCGATGCCGCTCCTGACCGACGCCCTTCGCATCTGGGCCGCCATCCTGCTATTCAAGCCCGAAAGCACCGCCTGGTTCAAAAAAAGTGCTCCATACTGAACCCGTCGCCTACTGGCTCCTGGCTACTGGCTACTGGCTACTTCCTCACTCCCACCGCAGCGCCCGCAGCGGATCCACCCGCGTAGCCCGCCTCGCCGGAACATACCCCGCCGCCAGCGCCACGCACGCAATGCCGATCGTCGCCAGAATGATGGACGTCAAATCATTCGGCTGGATCCCGTACAATTCCTTCTGCACATACCTCGTCAATCCCCACGACGCGCCCAATCCCAGCACAATCCCCACGCTCACCAGCACCAGCACTTCTTTCATCACCAGCCACACGACGTTGCCCGTCGCCGCACCCAGCGCCATCCGGATGCCGATTTCCCGTGTCCGCCGAGCCACCGTGTACGCCATCACCCCGTACAATCCGATCGACGCCAGCAGCGTCGCCAGCACCCCGAACGCGCTCGATAGAGTGGCCACCAGCCGCTCCGTCACCAGCGAATTGTCCACTTGTTTCTCGAGCGTCTTCATGTCCACAACCGGCAGCGTCGCGTCAATCTGCTGCACCGCCTGCCGAGCCGCCGAAAACATCTGCTCCGGATCGCGCGCCGTCCGGATATAAACCCACATGCCCAGGGTAAAATCCATCTGTTCAAATGGCCGGACCATTTCAATCGGAACCTCATCGCGCATGCCTTCATACTTCATGTCGCCGAACACTCCCACCACCTCGATGTCGGTCTTGGTCCCCGGATCGCTGCCCATGCCGATCCTGTGTCCCACCGCGCGTCCTTCGGGAAAGTATTTCTTCGCGAACCGGTCATTGATCATGCACACCTTGGGCGCGCCCTTGCCCTGATCCGACGGAAGGAAGTCGCGCCCTTGCAGAATCGGCACGTCCATCGATTTGAAATAACCCCGCGAAACAAAATTCATGTGCGGGTCCAGCCCCTCGTTGGGCTTGGCCGTGAACGAATCGACCGTCGCCGAGCTGTCCCACTCGTCGCCCTCCATCACCGGCATCACCGCCAGGCTCGCCGACTCCACCCCCGGCAGCGCGTTCAGGCTTTCATAGATTTGCCGCAGAATCTCGCGGCTCCGCGCCGGCTTGTAGCCGTTCAGTGGCGGGTCGATCGCAAACGTCAGCAGGTTGCGCGTCTTGAACCCGGGATCGATCTCTTTCAGGTTTCGCAAGCTGCGGATGAATAGTCCCGCGCCGATCAGCAGCAGGAGGGAAAGCGTCACCTGCGCCACCACCAGCGATTTCCGCAGTCCGATCGACGCCGTGCTGGTAATCGCCCCGACTTGGTCTTTCAGCGTCGGCGCCAGGTTCGGCCGCGTCGCCTGCAAGGCCGGAATCAGTCCGAAAATAATTCCCGTCAGCAGCGAAATCCCCAGGTTGAATCCCAGGATCCGCCAATCCGGCGTCGCCGAAATCGCCAGCGTATCGACGCCGCCGGTCGGAAGAAAACTCACCAGCGTGTTGT
>JBEKOZ010000762.1:0-2764 GCA_049521275.1 Bryobacteraceae bacterium
GGCGCAGATGGGCTTTCTCTCCGCTACCGGCGGCGCATCGGTGCTGCTGTTCAGCTTGTGGGCCGGCCTGATTGTCGATCGCGTTCGCCGCAGGCCGGTCATGATCGCGGCGGACTTCGGGCGAGCCTTGCTGCTGACCTCCGTTCCGGTTCTTGCGCTGCTGCACGTGCTGTCGATCGCGCACCTGATCGCCGTCGCCGCCTGCACCGGCGTGCTCACCGTGCTGTTCAATGTCGCCTATCAATCCTATTTGCCTTCGCTTGTCGGTGCGGACGCTCTGTTCGAAGGCAACCGGCTGCTCAGCATCTCCAGCTCGACCGCGGAAATTCTGGGACCGTCGCTCACCGGCGTCCTGGTGCAATTGATTACCGCGCCGATCGCGATCCTGGTCGATGCGTTGTCGTTCGTCGTTTCTGGAATCTCGGTTTGGCGGATCGGTACGCCCGAACCCCCTGCGCATGCCACGCCACACGAGCATCTGCGCGAAGAAATGCTGGGAGGGATGAAGACCATTCTAGCCCACCCTCTTCTTCGCGCCCTGTTCTTCCGGTCGATCATGGCGTTCCTTGCGATGGGCCTTGGGCTGAGCAGCTTTTACGTCCTCTATGCGATCCGAGTGCTCGGTCTGAAGCCATCGTCCCTGGGCATCGCGATCGCTCTGGGCGGGGCGGGCAGTCTTTTAGGCGGGCTCTTGTCCAAGAAGATTGCGAAACGCGTGCCTTTGAAATTCAGTTTCTTCGCCAGTGCGCTCACGATCGGCTGCCTTCAAATATTGACGCCGCTGGCGTCGTACGTGCCGCGATTCTCACTGCTGCTCATCTGCCTGCACCAGTTTTTCGGCGACTTCGCCTGGACCATTTATTACGTCAATGAAACGACGCTGCGCCAAAGCGTCGCGCCTCCGCATCTTCTGGGTCGCGTCAATGCCGCGATTCAACTCGCCTCGCTCGGAATGCTGCCCATCGGAGCGCTGGCGGGGGGATTCCTCGCCGGGAAAATTGGAATCGTCAACACGCTGTGGATCGGAGCCATCGGAATCCTGCTCTCCACGTTGTGGCTGCTCCCAGCGGTTTCTTCGAATATCCGCTCGGAACAGCGACTATCGTGAAGCTTACTCCTGCCTGAGCGACGTCAGCGGATCGACCGCCGTCGACCTTCGCGCCGGGAAATAGCAGGCCAGCATCGCCAATCCCGCCAATAACGCCGGCGCCCCGATCAGCAATAGCGGCCGCTTCGCCCGCAGCAGAGACTCCGCCATGTCCGGCGACCACGCTGCCAGCATTTGGCTGATTCCCCACGCACCCAGGAATCCCAGCGCGGACCCGGCGATCACCATGGTCGCGCCTTCCTTCAATACCAGTCGCAGCACCTGTCCTGGCCGGGCCCCCAGCGCCATGCGGATGCCGATCTCTTTCCTCCGCTGCGCCACTGAATATGCCGTCACGCCGGCCAGACCAACGGACGCGAGGATCAGCCCAAAAACTCCGAAGCCCCCATACACCACTCCCGCGGTCCGGATCAGGTTATTCCAAACATCGAGATCCTCGTTCATCGTGCGAACGTGAAACATACTCAGATTCGGATCGATCGCCGCCATCTCGTGCCGGATCTCCGCGATCGCGTCTGTTCCCGACCCCGACGCGCGCACTATCAGCGTCACGCCTCCTTCAGGCGGCCGCGAATAGGCGCGTTTGGTGAGTGGCACCCACACCTCGGACGAAGGCTTGCCGCCGAAACCACGGGCTTTCAGATCCGGCACCACCCCCACCACCTCGAACGATTCTTTTTCATTGATGATCCGCCGCCCGATCGGGTCGCCCGCGCCAAACATCTCCGCCGCCGCCGTCTGGCTGACGATCGCTACACCCAGTTCATCGCGCGCGGAAAACTCGCGCCCCGCGGCGACTTTCACCCGCAGAGTGGCGAAGTAATTGGCGCCGACGATCTCTTTCGACACCGACTTCACCACCTTCCCTGGCTCGCCGCCCGGTGCGGGCACGTGGAAGGTCGTCACGCTTCGAAAAAAGCCGCCCGGAGTGCTGTCGGCGAACGCCGCGCTCTCTACCGCCGGCGCGCTCCGCAAACGGTCCCGCAATTTTTCGAACAACGCCGCCGTCTCATCCGGCGAGTACCCGTCCCGCACCGGATCGATCGACATCAGGTACAAATTCGCCGTGTCGAAGGTCACATGGGTCTGTTTGGCCGGAACGCCCAGCACAATGAATCCCGTGATCACCAACACCATCAGCGACCCCGCGACCTGCGACACCATCAGAAGATTGCGCAGTCCAAACCGCCGGTATCCGCGAAGCTGCGCCACGCCGCCTTGTTTCAGCGTCAGGCCCAGATCTGTTTTGGTGGCCGCCAGCGCCGGCGCGAGTCCGAATCCCAAGCCCGCGATCGCGGCCAGTGCGAATGTGAATAGCAGGACGTGCCCATCCGGGCGCAGATCCACTTCGAGCGATAACGGCTTCACCACGTTTTGCAGCATCGTCGTCGCCGCGCCCATCAGCCAGTACGCGAACGCAAATCCCGCCACTCCGCCGCACAGCGCTAGCAGCATACTCTCCGTCAGAAGCTGGCGGATCAAGCGGAACCGGCTCGCGCCCACGGCCAGGCGAATCGCCGTTTCCTTCCGCCGTCCCGCCGCCCGTGCCAGCAACATATTCGCCAGATTGGTGCAGGAAATCCCCAGAATCAGCGCCATGAGCGTGCCCAATAATCCGATAATGGCCGCCTTATCCTCCGGAGTGCTCGGCGACGC
>JBEKOZ010000763.1:0-2760 GCA_049521275.1 Bryobacteraceae bacterium
GAATCGAACGGCAAGTGGGTCAGCATCCGGCTGATGCAGGAGCCGATCAAGGCGCTGGAGCAATCCTACACGCGCACCAAGACGAAGGATTACAAATCCTACCGCGAGACGATGGAGCTGAAAGCCAATTCGTCGAACAACACCATCTTTGCCGACGCCGACGGCGACATCGCGTATTTCCACGGCAATTTCATTCCCCGCCGCGATACCAGCTTCGATTGGAAACAGCCCGTCGACGGCACCACTCCCGCGACGGAGTGGAATGGACTTCTCACTGTGGATGAAACTCCACACCTGCTGAATCCTAAATCCGGCTGGCTTTATAACACGAATAACTGGCCCTGGTCGGCCGCCGGCGAGAGCAGTCCGAAGCAGAAGGATTATCCCGCGTATGTCGAAAACGGCGGCGAATCGGCGCGCGGGCTCCACGCGATCCGCGTGCTGGAAAACAAGAAGGACTTCACGCTCGATTCGCTCATCGCCGCCGCGTATGACAGCTACCTCACCTGGTTTGAGAAGCCGATGCCGGCGCTGATCAAGGCCTGGGACGACGCGCCCGCGTCCGATCCTTTAAAGGCCAAGCTCGCCGAGCAGATCGCGTTGCTGCGCAAGTGGGATCTGCGCTGGGCCGCGGACTCCGTGCCCACTTCGCTCGCCGTCTTCTGGGGCGAAGATATCCGGCGCCACACCCGTGGGGATGGCGTTTCCAGCGCATCCGCCCAGCAACTTCTCGAATCGCTCGAGGCCGCCTCCGCCAAACTCACGGCGGACTTCGGCACCTGGAAAACGCCGTGGGGCGATATCAATCGCTTCCAGCGCCTCACCGGCGACATCGTCCAGCCGTTCAATGACGCCGGTCCCAGCACCCCCGTCCCGTTCACCTCCGCCACCTACGGTTCGCTCGCCTCTTTCGGCGCGCGCGCGTATCCGGGAACCAAGAAATGGTACGGCACCAGCGGCAACAGCTTCGTCGCGGTGGTCGAGTTCGGCGACAAAGTTCGCGCCAAGGCCGTCACCGCCGGTGGCGAGAGCGGCCATCCGACATCAAAACACTTCAACGATGAGGCGACGCGCTACGCCACCGGCGGCCTGCGCGACGTGTATTTTTATCGCGACCAACTGAAAGGCCACACCGAGCGCGAATATCATCCTGGAAATTGATAACCACATGCACACTTGGAAATCCACCGCTCTATTGCTCTCACTCTTTCTCCCTCTAACCGCTCAGGAGCCTCCAGCGACCCGCGCCACTCCCGACAAAGGAATCACCGCCGCCATCGCCGGAGCCAAGGTCGATCCCGCCGCCTTCGACCGCGGCGCGAAAGCCTACACCGCCAACTGTGCCGGATGCCACGGCGCATCCGCCCGAGGCAGCGTCGGCGCCCCGGATCTGGTCCGCTCCATCCTGGTGCTCGACGACGAAAAAGGCATCCTGATCGCCCCCGTCCTGCGCAACGGCCGTCCCGATGAAGGCATGCCCAAGCCCAATTTGACCGAGCCGCAGATCGCCGATATCGTCGCCTGGCTCCACGTCCAGACCTACGCCGCGGGACACCGCACCACCTACGCGTTCCAGGACGTTCTCACCGGCGACGCCAAAAAAGGCGAGGCTTATTTCAATGCGACGTGCAGCCGCTGCCACTCCGCGGTCGGCGACCTGAAGGGCATCGGCGCGCGGTACGACGCCTTCGCGTTGCAGGCGCGCTGGCTCCAGCCGCGCGGCGGCCGCGGCGCGAAGGTTTCCCCAAAGGGCGAGACCACCGTCACCGTCACCCTCCCCTCCGGCCGCGAATTTTCGGGCACCCTCGATCGCGTCGACGACTTCAACGTCTCCCTCTACGACTCCCAAGGCGTCTATCGTTCCTTCACCCGCGAAGGCGCGACCCCCAAGGTCGTGATCGACGATCCTTTGAAGGCGCATACTGACCTGCTCGCGAAATACACCGACCCCGACATTCATAACGTGACCGCTTATCTGGTGACCCTCAAATGAAATTTCTGCTGCCGCTCTTATCCACCGCCGCGTCCCTCTGCGCGCAAGCCCTCACCCCATCCGATCTTCTCCAACCGCGCGCCGACACCTGGCCCACTTTCAACGGCGATTATTCCGGCCGCCGCTTCAGCGCTCTGAAGCAGATCGACGAAGCGAACGTGCACCACCTTGCCCTCGCCTGGGCGGCCCGTTTCAACGGAACGAATGTGACCATCAAGTCCACTCCGCTGCTGGTCAACGGCATTCTCTATTTCACCTCGCCCAACAACGTCTGGGCCGCCGACGCTCGCACCGGACATGAGCTGTGGCACTACGTCTACCCTCCCAACACCGGCAGCACCATCGGCAACCGAGGCGTCGGCATGTATGGGAACTGGCTCTATTTCGAGACCCCCGATAGCAACCTGGTCAGCCTCGACGCGCGCACCGGCAAGGAGCGCTGGAAAGTTTCGATCGCCGACCCCAAGCTCGACTACACCTCCACCGTCGCGCCCGTCGTCGTCGGCAATCACATCATCGTCGGCATCGGCGGCGACCATCTCGACAACCCCGGCTTCCTCCAGTCCCGCGATCCCGAAACCGGAGCCCTCCAGTGGAAGTGGTGGACCACCCCGCGCAAGGGTGAACCCAACATGGATACCTGGCCCGACGAATACTCCGCCGCGCACGGCACCGGCCAGGCCTGGATTCCCGGGACATATGATCCTGACCTGAACCTCTATATTGTGGGCACCGGCAATCCGAATCCCGTCATGGCCGAGAAAAGC
>JBEKOZ010000764.1:0-2759 GCA_049521275.1 Bryobacteraceae bacterium
ACCATTTAAGCCCCATTACCGTTCGCACCGCCTCCGCATTTTCCCGGTTTATCCGGCCATCGGTGGAATACATGGGTCGCGCGAGCCGGATCGCCGCAAGTTCCGCGGCCGGTTCTCCTGCCGCTGGAACCCGCGCCAGGATTTCTTCCGCGGAGTGGTCCCGAATCCAAGCCAGGGATCGGCGGACCGCCCTTGCCATCCCCTGTGCTTTCAATGGATTTGCGTCCAGCCATTCGCGCCGCGCCAGCAGACAGGAGGCTGGATAGTTATCAACACCGAAGGCTTTGCGCAATCCTTCCGGCGTCCGCGTATCGGCCAAGACCGCCGCGTCCGGGTTCCGCGCCAAAAACGCCGTGATAGCGCTGCCAAATAACACAGCCGCTTGGACTTGGCCGTGTTCGAGCGCCGCCATCGCCGTCGCCCCCATGCCGACCGTCGCGGTGCTGACATCCTTTTGATTAACTCCCGCGCCTTCAAGCAGATAAGTCAGATAAAACTGGGATGGCGACCCGACCGACGAGACTCCCACCGTTTTGCCTCGCAAATCAGCGAAATTATGGATGCCAGGCGCGGCGATGATGGCGAAATTTGGCGATTTAAGCAAGGAAATGAAGCTCACGATCGATTTCCCTTCGGCGGCCATCTGGATGGTTTGTTCATAGACGCCTCCGCCGACATCGGCGCTGCCGCCGACGACGGCTTCGAGGATTTTCGAGGCGCCGGCGATTTGGGAGATGGCGACGTCGACTCCTTCCTCTTTATAGAAGCCAAGCCACTGCGCGAAATAACTGGGGTAATTGTTCGTCGACGGGGGCTGGAGCGCTAGCCTCACCGGGCCGGGATGATTGCATGCTGTCAACAGTCCAATTAGCAACAGGGCTCGCTTCATGACTTCCACCGCAGCAGCCATCGTTCCAGGCGATTCACTCCCAACCCGACCAGCAGTACGGACGCGCTGAGCACGGCCATTCCGGCGAAGACTCCGGTGGTGTCGAAAACTCCTTCCGCTTGCGAAATAAGATAGCCGACGCCGCGCGATGCGCCGAGATATTCTCCGACCACCACCGCGATTACCGCGAAGCCGATGCTGATGTGCAGACTGGAAAATACCCAGGTAAGGGCGCTCGGGATCAGAACGTGCCTGGTCAACTGCCACTCCGATGCGCCGAGCATGCGCGCGTTATCGACCACCGACTTGTCGACGTCGCGCACTCCCTGATGAGTATTGAAGAATACGATGAAGAAGACGACCGTGACACCGAGCGCGACCTTCGACCAGATTCCCAAGCCGAACCAGAGCAGAAAGATCGGCGCCAGCACTACGCGGGGCAGCGCGTTGAGCACGCGGATGAAGGGATCGGCCAGCGCCCCGAGTCTTGGCGACCGGGCGAGGGCGAATCCGCAGACGATTCCCGCTCCGGCGCCGAGCGCGAAGGCGAGCGCGGCCTCTTCGAGCGTGACGAGAAGATGCGGCCAGATGGAACCGGTCTGGAGCCAGGTGACAATGCGGGCGGCGATGTCGCTCGGGCGGCTGAAGAAAAATTTGTCGAGCTTTCCGGTCGTCACGAGGATCTGCCACGCGGAAAGAAACGCCGCGGCGATCAGAAATTGCCCGAGAAGAAGAGACGCTTTAGCGCGCATAGGAAGTGAGCACCTCCTGTTTGAGCTGCGCCCAGATTTCGCGATACAGCTCGGCGAAGCGTGGCTCGGTACGAATGTCCATTAGATCGCGCGGGCGCGGCAGATCGATCGAGTGGCGGGCGATGATATGGCTGGCCGGTCCGGCGGACAGAACCACCACCTCATCCGACAAAGACAACGCCTCCTCCAGATCGTGGGTCACGAATAACACGGTCTTGGGCGAACCGGTCCAGAGATCGAGGAGTTCGCCTTCCATGCGCATGCGGGTGTGGATGTCGAGGGCGCTGAACGGCTCGTCCATCAAGAGGATGTCGGGGTCGACGATCCAGCATTGCGCCATGGCGACACGTTTGCGCATGCCTCCGCTCAACTGCGCAGGAAATTTATCGGCGAAGGCGGCCAAGCCGACGCGCTCGACCCAGTGACGGGCTTTGGCTTCGCTGAAGGTCCCTCGAAATCGCAAGCCGAGGCCGACGTTTTCGAGCACGGTTTTCCAGGGAAGCAGAGCGTCCTGCTGGAACATATAGGCGGCGCGGGGATTCAGGCCGGTGAGCGTCTGGCCGAAGATGGAGATGGAGCCTCGGGTGGGCGCGATCAATCCAGCGGCGAGATTGAGGAGAGTCGATTTGCCGCAGCCGCTGGGGCCGACTACGGCGACAAATTTTCCAGCGCCAATTTCGAGGTCAATGGCGTCGACGGCGGTGTAGTTGCCGAAGGTCTGTGAGATGTTATCGAAGGTGATGGCGGGGGGCAAAAGGTCAGTCTAAACTATCGTCCACCTCGGCTGAAGCCGAGGCTGCAAGCTGAAGCTCGCGCCACCAAAACGCTGAGAATTTTACCGCCTGCTTCTACTAAAGAAGCATGCGACGGCTTCCGCATATCTTTGACGAAGGCGCCAATTTGTTTGTCACTTGGCATCTTTGCGGCAGCCTGCCGAGGGAGCGTTATCCTCCACCCGGAAAATTGAACAGCGGCGCGGCGTTTGTGTGGATGGATCGCTACCTTGATACGGCTCGGGAGGGTCCGCAGTGGCTGAGGAGAGCGGAGATCGCAACAGTGGTCGAGGCGGTGATGCACCACCAGGACTGCGATCTGCACGCATACGTCATCATGCCCAA
>JBEKOZ010000765.1:0-2758 GCA_049521275.1 Bryobacteraceae bacterium
CTGATCGCAGTCAATTTGAAAGGACCGCATTTTCTCACCCAACACATCGCCCGCTCGATGATCGCGCGCGGGAGCGGACGAATCGTGTTCATCACCTCCATCTCCGCCTACACCGCGTCCGTCAATCGCGGGGAATACTGCATCTCGAAAGCCGGTCTCAGCATGTCCGCCGCGCTGTGGGCCGCGCGGCTCGCGCCCGACAACATCGGCGTCTTTGAAATCCGCCCGGGGATCATCCGCACTGATATGATCTCGACTGTCGAGGACGTTTACGAAAAGCGCATCGCCGATGGCCTGCTCCCGCAGCGCCGCATGGGCGAAGGCCGGGACGTCGCGCGCGTGGTCCGCTCGATCGCCGAAGGATCGCTCGATTATTCGACCGGCCAGGTGATCAACGTCGACGGCGGTTTTCATTTGCGGACCCTCTGACGGATGAAAATTGAATTCAGAAAAGCCATCCTGCCCCGGGAAATCCGCAGCCTGATGGGCTTCGACCGCAAAATATTTCCCCCCGCGGACCGTTTCGACGCCGTTTACTGGGCGTCCTGCGAATCCTACTGGCTCATCGTCGGCAAAACCAAGGTCGGCTGCTGCGCTTTCGAAAAACATGTTGATTTTAACGACTCCTTCGCGGATGTAGCGCCTCATCGCCAAGGCTCGCTCTACATCAGCACGACAGGAATCCTTCCGCGATTCCAACTTCTCGGCTTCGGGAAACTGTTGAAGTCGTGGCAGATCGCCTATGCCCGCTATCATGGATTTAATCGGATCATTACCAATTGCCGCAAGAGTAACGCCAGGATGATTGCGCTGAACAAGAAGTTAAAATTTCGGATTGTCCGGACCATCCCCCGGTATTACCAGGAGCCGGTGGAGTCCGCCGTACTAATGGAGCTCCTGCTCGACCATGCCGACTAATTCTCTCGACAAGAGTAAAATAAAGATCCTTCTCCTCGAAGGCGTCCACCCCACCGCCGTCGAGGCGCTGAAGAAGGACGGCTACAGCGACATCGACTACCACCCCAAGTCGCTCCCTGAGCCGAAGCTGATCGAAGCCTTACGCGACGCCTATTTCATCGGCATCCGCTCCGCCACCCAGTTGACCTCTAACGTCATTCACAGCGCCGAAAAGCTGATGGGCATCGGCTGTTTCTGCATCGGCACCAACCAGGTGGATCTCGACGCGGCGCAGCAGCGCGGCATTCCCGTTTTCAACGCGCCGTTTTCGAACACCCGCAGCGTCGCCGAACTGGTGCTGGCCGAAACCATCCTGCTGATGCGCGGCATCCCGCATCGCAACGCCCTCGCCCATCGCGGCGGTTGGATGAAGACCGCCGAAGGCTCCCAGGAAGTGCGCGGCAAGACGCTGGGCATCATCGGCTATGGACACATCGGCACGCAGATCGGCGTGCTGGCCGAATCGCTGGGCATGAAAGTCGTGTTCTACGACATCGAGACCAAGCTCGCGCTCGGCAACGCCCATCCGGTGTCCACCCTGAACGGGCTCCTCGAAATTGCGGACGGGGTCACCCTGCATGTGCCGGAATCGCCGCACACCCACAACATGATCGGGGCCGATCAGCTCGCCCGGATGAAAAAAGGCGCCAGGCTCATCAACGCCGCCCGCGGCTCGGTCGTCGATATTGATGCGCTTGCTGCCGCGCTGGCTTCGAAACACCTGTCCGGCGCGGCCATCGACGTTTTTCCGGTCGAGCCCAAAACCGACGGCGACGAATTCGTGTCTCCCTTGCGCGGCATGGAAAACGTGATCCTCACCCCGCACGTCGGCGGCAGCACGGAGGAAGCCCAGCAGAACATCGGCATCGAAGTCGCCGAAAAACTCATCAAGTACAGCAACAATGGCTCCACCCTCACGGCCGTCAATTTTCCCGAAGTCTCCCTGCCGGAGCATCCCGGCAAGCATCGCCTGCTGCACACCCATCACAACCGCCCCGGAGTTCTTTCGGGCGTCAACGCGGTCTTCTCCAAACAGAAAATCAACATCACCGGCCAGTACCTGCAAACCAACGCGCAGATCGGCTACGTCGTCATCGACGTGGAAACCGAGACCCGCGAAGCCTCGCTCGTCGTCAAACGCGCACTCGAAAAAGTCCCCGGCACCATCCGCACGCGCATCCTATATTAGGATCATGACCGCCCTGCGCGCGATCATCTTCTCCATCTTGCTGCCGGGAACGCTGACCATCTACGTGCCCTGGCTCATCCTTTCCGGCGCCGCGCCGGCCGCCGGATCCGTGCGATTCCTCGGCCTTCTGCCCATCGCCGCCGGAACGCTCGGCTACCTCGTCTGCGCGCTCGAATTTCTGCTGCGCGGCGGAGGCACGCCTGCGATCTTTTTCACCAGACCACTCCGCTTCCTGCTCGGAGAGGAGCCCAAGACCCTCATCGAAAGCGCCTTGTACCAGCGCACCCGCAATCCGATGTACATCTCCGTGGTGACCATCCTCCTCGGCGAATCCCTGCTGTTCGAATCCCGCCCATTGCTGCTCTACGCCCTCATCCTGTGGCTCTGCTTCCACGTCGTCGTCGTGCTCCTCGAAGAGCCGCACCTGCGCCGCCGTCCCGGCTACGACGACTACTGCGCCCGCGTCCCTCGCTGGCTCATGCGAAAATAACCCTCAATGGCCATCGTCGAGCCCGCCGCCTCCACCAATCCCTTCACCGGCGCCTGGTATAAGGAACTCAACCGCTATCATTGGTTCGTACTTCTCGTCGCCTCCCTGGGCTGGCTGTTCGA
>JBEKOZ010000766.1:0-2750 GCA_049521275.1 Bryobacteraceae bacterium
TGAATATTGGCGTTTTAAGGAGTTGTTTCGATGTAATTATGGTCATTTATGGTTAATTAAGCGCGCGAATTCGCGCACGGAATGGGTGTTTAAGACGTCCGCAGCTTCAAGCCAGCCCCGGCGGGCCATCCGGACGCCGTATTGCATATTGGCCAGGTGCTTGGGGTGATGGGAATCGGTATTGACGACGAATTTGCAGCCCTTCGACTTGGCGGCGCGGATCAGCGACGCAGTCAGATCCAGGCGTTCGGGGCTGGAGTTGATTTCGAGGTAGACCTTTCGCCGCGCAGCCTCCGTCGCGATCAGATCGAAGTCGAACGGATAGGGATCGCGGTTCAGCAACAGTCGTCCGGTCGGATGGCCCAGCACGCGCAGGTGCGGGCATTCAAGGGCACGCATCAGGCGGTCGGTCATCTCCGCCGCCTCGAGATTCATGTAGCTGTGGACGCTGCCGATTACCAAGTCGAGTTCGCCGAGCGCGTCGTTGTCGAGATCCATTTCGCCATCGCGCTTGATATCGCATTCGATGCCCGAAAAGACGCGCAGGCCGAAGCCGGATTGATCCATCTCCCGGATCTTGTGGGCGAACGCGACCGCTCGCTTTTCATCCATCCCGTTAGCCATGGCGAGCGCCTTCGAATGATCCGTGATCGCGACGTATTCATAGCCCAAGGCGCGAGCGGCTTCGACCATCTCTTCCAGCGTCGCGCGGCCGTCGCTTTCCGTGGTGTGCATGTGCAGGTCGCCGCG
Source organism: Bryobacteraceae bacterium (assembly GCA_049521275.1). GTDB lineage: Bacteria > Acidobacteriota > Terriglobia > Bryobacterales > Bryobacteraceae > Palsa-187. The sequence continues at coordinate 751 of JBEKOZ010000766.1, forward strand.
GATTTGCGACTGCTCGACCAGCTTCGGCAATTTGTGCGCGGCGGCGGCTTCGATCTCGCCCGAATTTTCGCGCAGCTCCGGCGGAATCCAATCCAGGCCAAGCGCTCCGTAAATTTCCTCTTCCGTCTTCTGCGCGACGATCGCGCCGCCGTCCAGTTTCGAGAGGCCGTATTCGTTGAGCGTGAGGCCCAGCTTCAGCGCGCGTTGCCGAAGAGCGACGCTGTGCTCCTTGCTGCCGGTGAAATATTGCAGGGCCGCGCCGTAGTTATCCGAGGACAGCGCGCGGAGATCGACCTGCAACCCCTCGTGTCCAAACGTGACGCTGGCTTTGTTCTCGCCTTTGCCGAGGATTTCCTGCACTTTCGGATGGACGACGAATTTTTTCAACGCGGCGGGAGCGCCCGCGCCCGTGACGAGAAGATCGAGATCGCCGACCGTTTCCTTGCCCCGCCGCAGGCTGCCGGCGGGAGTGATCTGGTCGATGCCTTCGACCGCGGAAAGATATTCGGTGAGTTCGTCCGCGGCGCGCTGCGCGAAATTCAATAGGAAACGGCCCTGGCGCTGGCGGTAAGCGGCGATGGAGCGCAGAACTTTTTCCTCCAGCTTGGCACCCATGCGCGGCAGGTCGCGCAGCTTCTGTTCCCGGCAGGCGCGCTCCAGGCTGTCGATGGAGGTGATGTGGAGCTGCTCGAACAGCACGCGGATGCTCTTGGGACCAAGGCCCTGAATCTTGAGCAGCTCCAGCGCGGACTCGGGATATTTTTCGAGCATCTCATCACGGCGTTCGAAGCTGCCGCGCTGTTCGATTTCCTGAAGCACGGCGGCGATGCCCTTTCCGATGCCGGGAATGTCGGTGATTTTTCGCTCGGGATTTTTGAGGATGGATGCGATGGCTTCGGGATGGCCCTCGATCACGCCGGCGGCATTGCGATAGCTGCGAATACGGAAGGAATCCTCTCCGGCGACTTCCATGAGGTCGGCGGTCTCATACAGCAGGTGAGCGATGGCGCGATTTTCCACTTACCGTTAGTGTCCTACATCCGAACTTTTTGTGGCGCACGCACTCGTGCCTGCCGCGTCGATACTCGTATCGACGCCGTGAGCGCCCTCACCCGGCGCAGCCACCGAACAGCCATGCGTAAGAGGCTGCGAAGAAAGTCGCGCCGGATGATCGCTCCCTTCGGTCGCGGCTCGGCAAGCAATTGATTTTACGTAACACCGATTCCGAGCCGCGACCACAGGGAGCGATCTTTACGAGTTTTTCCGCAGCGTGGTAAGCATGCGGACCAGAGTCACTACCGACCCGGCTGACTATGCGGCTCGACGTGAACCAGCACGTCTTCGACCCAACCGACATCGCTCTTGATGGCGATTCTGACGGCGGTGGCGATGTCGTGGGAAGCGCGCACGGTCAACTCGGGATCGACTTCGAGATGCAGGTCGACGTGATAGCGGAGGCCGGTTTTTCGGGCGAAACATTTTTCAATGCCCAGGGCGCCGGGGACGCGGAGAGCGACGCCGCGAATCTCGGCCATCTGGGCGCCCTCCGGCATGGTGTCCATCAACTGCAACGCAGTTTCGCGCATGACGCGGAGGCCGAAAAAGATGACGAACAGGCCGACCGCGAAGCCGCCCCAGTGGTCGGCGGCGCTCATGCCGGGAAGGAAGACGGCAATTCCGACGGCAATGAGCGCGACGATGCCGGAGCACATATCCACCGCGTCATTGAGGGCGTCGGCCGAAAGGGCAACACTGCCGGACCTTTTGCCGATGCGCATTTTCGTGGTCCAGAGGATGGCTTTGAGAAGGGTGGCTCCGACGAGAGGCCAGAGCGCGAAGGCGGCCGGGATGTGTTGATCGTTGCGTTCCGCGAGAGCCCGCCAGCAGATTCCGGCGCCTGCGCCGGCGAGGATGGCTCCGATCGCCAGGCCGGTGAGGATTTCGAAGCGGCCGTGCCCGTAGGGATGATCGGCATCGGCGGGCTTGGCGGCGACCCACAG
>JBEKOZ010000767.1:0-2749 GCA_049521275.1 Bryobacteraceae bacterium
GAACATCACCCATGTGTTCCGCCGCAATCAGAATCTGTATGTGTCCTTTGACGTATACGACGCTTGGCCGGACCCAGCCAATAACAATACCCGCCGCGTGAAGGTCAGCATGAGCCTGTTCAACCAGAAAGGCGCGAAGGCCTTCGAGGTCGGTCCGCTCAGCGAATCGCAAGTGGCGGCGACGCGTCCGGAGGCGGTGCCGGTCAAATTTCAAGTGCCTCTCAAGGATCTGGCGCCGGGCCGTTACGTGTGCCAGATCAACGTAGTGGACGAAGTAGGCCGCAAATTCGCCTTCCCCCGCGCCCCCCTGGTCGTCGTGCCGTAAGACTCCACTTAGCCAACAGATGAACGCTCCCTGTGGTCGCGGCTCAGTAGGCTATTGATTTTACTTAGAGCCGATTCCGAGCCGCGACCACAGGGAGCGATCTAGGCGAGTTGTTTCAGCCTGTGAGTGGGGCAGCGCCATGTGCTGCCTTTGAGCAATTCCCCCTCATCCCGTCGTATCCTGAAAGCGGCGGCTTACGTCTCCTATCTATTGCGTCCGAAAACTGCACTGCTCCATTTTTCTTTTTTCCTCTTGACGTGGCTCCCGAGCGCCGCGGCTCCGCCTGTCGGCCCCACGTTTAATAAAGACATCCTGCCGATCATCGAAACCCGCTGCCAGACCTGCCACCGGCCGGGCGAAATCGGCCCCATGCCGCTGATCACCTACGAGCAGACCAAGCCCTGGGCCAACGCGATTCAGGAAGCGGTGAAGACCCGCAAGATGCCTCCCTGGTTCTCAGATAAATGCTGCGGCCAGTTTTCTACCGACCATATTTTGAAGCCGGAAGAAATCGCGCTGATCGACGCCTGGGTAACCGGCGGCGCCGTCGAAGGCAAGAAGAAGGACGCCCGCCCCCTGCTTCGCTGGACCAACAACTGGACCATCGACGGCCCCAGCATCGTCGTCAGCCTTCCCCGCGCCTTCGAAGTTCCCGCCAATGCAACACTCGATTACCAGTACGTCATTCTCCCCGTCGATCTCGCCGAGGACCGTTGGGCCAGCGCGGTCGAAATCCATCCCAGCGACCGCAGCATCGTGCATCATGCCGTGGTTTACGTCCGTCCTAAGAATTCCAACTGGCTGCGCAACGTGCCCCCGCTCACCATGTACGCCCCGAAACCTGACGACATCCCTCCCGGCGACATTTTCGGGGACGCCCAAAGCGATATTCTGGCCGTCTACACCCCCGCCAATCGCGCCGCGATCTGGCCCGCGGGCATGGGCAAGAAACTGCCCGCCGGTTCAGACCTGGTCTTGCAAATCCACTACACCTCGAAAAAAACCGCCGCCAGCGACCGCACCTCAGTCGGAATTAATTTTCTGAAGGAGCCGCCGAAGCAGCGCGTGCTCACGCTCCAGATGCAGAACACGGATTTCGTGATCCCTCCGGGCTCGAGCGATTATCACGCGTCGGTCTCCGGCGTCATGCCGCGCGACGCGACCCTCATCAGCTTTTTTCCGTACATGCATGTGCGCGGCAGCGCGTTCGATTATGCCCTGGTCCATCCCGGCGGAAAAGAAGAAATCCTGCTGCGCGTAAAGCCCTACGACTCTTTCTGGCAGCAGAGTTATCCCGTGACGCCGCGCCTGCTGCCCCGCGGCACGCAGCTTCGGTGGACGGGCTATTTCGATAACTCCGCCGGCAATCCCCGCAAGCCCGATCCGGCCGCCGAGGTGCGCTGGGGCGAGCAGAGCCGGCAGGAAATGATGGTCGGCTTCTTCGACGTCGCCGTCGACCCGGCGTCGGATTTCACCCCGCCGATTCGTTAGTGTCCTGAGTTGAAAATGAAGACGGATGTGGCGCGAGCTTCAGCTTGCAGCATCGGCTTCAGCCGATGTCCGGCCGTTTCGGACCAAGGCGAAGACGTCGGCTCAAGCCGACGCAGCAGACTAAAGTCCGCGCCACCTGGTAGGCGCAAACTACTTCAACGAACCAACAACCCAGTACATGAGCAGGATGCTTAGAAAAACTTCAGTCGCCGCGGATGAACACGGATTCAAAAAATGCCAAGGCTTTTGTTTTCAATCTGCGTTTACCCGCGTTCATCAGCGGCCAATTCTGGGTACACTCGACTATATGAGAATTCTCGTCGTCGAGGATGAAAAAAGAATCGCCGATTTCCTGTCCCGCGGCCTCGAATCGGGAGGCTATGCGGTCGATGTCGCCGGCGACGGCAACACCGCCATCGAACTGGTCCATAACACCGAATACGACCTCATCATCCTCGACCTAGGCCTGCCCGATATAGACGGCCTCGGCGTGCTCCAGAAAATCCGCAACCGCAAAACCAGTCCCCCGGTGCTGATCCTCAGCGCCCGCGACGCCGTCGACGACCGCGTGAAAGGTCTCGAAGGCGGCGCCGACGATTACCTGGTCAAGCCCTTCGCCTTCGTCGAATTATTGGCGCGCGTGCGCGTCCTGCTGCGCCGCGGACAGCCCACGCCCGAACGTCTCCAAGTCGGCGAACTTTCTCTCGATTGCATTCGCAGAAAAGTGACTCGCTCCGGAGAAAACGTCGAGCTCGCACCCAAGGAATTCAGCATTCTCGAATACCTCATGCGTAATCGCGGCCGTCCTCTTAGCCGCACCAAGATTGTCGAACACGTCTGGGATATGGATTACGACGGCCTGACCAATATCGTCGACGTGTACATCCGCCACCTGCGCAGCAAGATCGACGACAAATGGCCGGAAAAGATGAT
>JBEKOZ010000768.1:0-2747 GCA_049521275.1 Bryobacteraceae bacterium
TGTCAAGCAGGAGATGGATGAGGGGAATGCGATCGAAGAGCTTCTGCTGGTCTGCTCCGCATCGACTCCAGAGGAACTGCGCGATCAAATCTTTTGGATCCCAATGTAAACTACGGACGTACAGCAAGACGAGCTTGCTTTGCGGCGTCCATCTTGGCGTAAAATTCTGGCCTTTGCGCGCGAGCTTCCTGTCGCATCCGATCAAATTCGATGCTCTGCTGACGGAGATACTCGTCAATCGCCGGACGATTCGCGAGATAGTAGGCCAGTGATCCGAAGATCTGCTCAAGGTTCAGCGCGGTGAAGGAGCTCTGGATTCCTTCCGGGGTCGCCCCCCGCAGAAACGCATAGACCACTGAGTCCAGCGACACGCGCGTCCCCGCCACATAGTACCCGCCGTTGCGCTGTTCGACGTACTCCATAAAACCAAGTATACCGTGATACACTTGAGTTTTTGGTTTCCCCCGGTAAACCGAACTATAATCCCTGAAGGTTTCAGAGTGGAGGAGTTTTAACGCGTGGCAGAAAAAATGCGGCATATTTTTACGTCCGAATCGGTGACCGAGGGTCATCCGGACAAGATGGCGGATCAGATTTCGGACGCCGTGCTCGACGCCGTGATGACCGAAGACCCGATGGGCCGCGTGGCCTGCGAGGTTCTGGTGACCACCGGCATTTGCGTGGTCTCGGGCGAAATCACCACCAAGACCTACGTCGATGTGCCGAGACTGGCCCGCCAGGTGATTCAGGATATCGGCTACACCGACGCCGACATGGGCTTCGATTCGAAGACCTGCGGCGTGCTGAACACTATTCAGAGCCAGTCGCCCGACATCGCCATGGGCGTGGATACCGGCGGCGCCGGCGACCAGGGCCTGATGTTCGGCTTCGCCTGCAACGAAACGCCGGAGCTGATGCCCCTTCCCGTGATGCTGGCCCACAAGCTGGTCCGCCGGTTGAGCGAAGTGCGCCGCGCCGGCACTCTGAAATTCCTTCGTCCCGACGGCAAAAGCCAGGTCAGCGTCGAGTACGTCGACGGCAAACCCGCCCGCATCGACGCCGTCGTCGTTTCCACCCAGCATGACGACGATGTTTCGACCGAAACCCTGCGCGCCGAAGTGAAAAAGCACATCATCGATCCGATTCTGCCCAAGCATATGATCGATGCGAACACCAAGTTCCACATCAATCCCACCGGACGCTTCGTCATCGGCGGACCCCACGGCGATACCGGCCTCACCGGCCGCAAAATTATCGTCGACACCTACGGCGGCATGGGCCGTCACGGCGGCGGCGCCTTCTCCGGCAAGGACCCGACGAAGGTGGACCGCTCCGCGTGCTACATGGCTCGCTACGTGGCGAAGAATATCGTCGCCTCCGGCCTGGCCGACCGCTGCGAAGTGCAGCTCGCCTATGCCATCGGCGTGGCTGAGCCCGTTTCCGTGATGGTCGACACCTTCGGCACCGGCAAGATCGAAGAGGAGCGCCTGGTCGAACTGGTGCGCGCCAACTTCTCTCTGACCCCCAAGGGCATGATCGACTCCCTGAAGCTCCGCCGTCCCATTTATCGCATCACGGCCGCCTTCGGACATTTTGGGCGGACCGAGGACACGTTCACCTGGGAAGCAACCGACAAAGCCGCCGCGCTGAAGGAAGCCGGCCAGCTGGCCGCCGCCACCGCGAAATAATATTGATCGGAGAAATAATATGAGCACAGCAACATCCACCGTCCCTTGTGACGTAAAAGATCTTTCGCTCGCCGATGCCGGCAAACGCCGCATCGAATGGGCGGGGCAATCGATGCCGGTTCTGGCCGCGATTCGCAAACAGTTCATCAAGAACCAGCCGTTGGCCGGCATTCGCGTCGCCGCGTGCCTCCACGTGACCACCGAAACCGCCAACCTGATGATTGCTCTCCGCGACGGTGGAGCGCAGATCACTTTGTGCGCCTCGAATCCTCTCTCGACCCAGGACGACGTCGCCGCATCGCTGGTCCGCGATTACAACATCCCGACCTTCGCCATCAAAGGCGAGTCCAATGAGTCCTATTATTCGCACTTGAATGCCGCGCTCGATTCCGCCCCGCAGTTCACCATGGACGACGGCGCGGACATCGTCGGCCTGCTGCACTCCAAGCGCAAGGACCTGTTGGCGAACGTCATCGGCGGCACCGAGGAAACCACTACCGGCGTCATCCGCCTGCGCGCCATGGCCAAGGACAAGGTGCTCGCTTATCCGATCATCTCGGTCAACGATGCGCTGACCAAGCACCTGTTCGACAATCGCTACGGCACCGGCCAGAGCACGCTCGACGGCATCATTCGCGCCACCAACGTGCTGCTTGCCGGCCTGAATGTCGTCGTCGCCGGCTACGGCTGGTGTGGCCGCGGCGTCGCCATGCGCGCCAAGGGCATGGGCGCGAACGTCATCGTCACGGAGATCGACCCGACCAAAGCCATTGAAGCCGTGATGGACGGGTTCCGCGTCATGACCATGGCCCAGGCCTCCTCGATCGGCGACGTCTTCGTCACCGTGACCGGCAATAAGAATGTGATCGCCCGCAGGCATTTCGAGACGCTGAAGAGCGGCGCGATCCTGTGCAACTCCGGCCACTTCAACTGCGAGATCGATCTCGAAGCGCTGGCCTCGGTCGCCTCCAGCCGCAAGGAAGCGCGGCCTTTTGTCGAGGAGTTTTCGATGAAGGACGGCCGCAAGCTGTACGTGCTCGGCGAAGGGCGGCTCATCAA
>JBEKOZ010000769.1:0-2743 GCA_049521275.1 Bryobacteraceae bacterium
CGCAACAGCAGGCCCGCGCCGATAAGGAGCACGAGAGAAAGCGCGATTTCCGAGGCGACCAGTACGCGCGAGATTCTTATCTGGTGCTTGCTCGATCCGGAGCCCCGGCTGCCTTCCCGAAGATTGCCAGCCTGGTTCGGACGCACCGTCTCCAACGCGGGCACCAGGCCGAAAATAACGCCTGTCAGGATCGAGACGAAGAATGCGAATAACAGAACGCCCGGACTTAAGGCGATCTCATTGACTCGCGGAAGATCGGGCGGGGCCAGTTTCAGCAGCGACGTTTTCATAAGCGCAACGGTGCTCAATGCGACGGCGCCCGAGACGGCTGAGAGTAGAATGCTCTCGGCAAGCAACTGTCCGATCAGTCGCACTTTTCCGGCGCCCAGCGCGAGCCGTACTGCTATCTCGCGCTGTCGTCCGGCCGAGCGCGCGAGCAGCAAATTTGCCAGGTTCACGCAAGAGATCAGCAGAACGAACGCGACCGCACCGAACAGCACGAACAACTCCGTCCGCATGTTGCCGACCAGATCCTCCTCCACCGGAACCAGGCGCAAGGCCCATCGGGCGGGCGCCGGATAGTCATTCGGATACTGCCGGCTTAGCTGGTCGGAAAATGCGTTCAGGCGTGCTTGCGCCTGCTGGAGCGTCAAACCGGGCTTCAACCGGCCCATCGCTCCCGGCAACATCCTGAGCGACCTCAGCGCCGGTGCTGGAAACGGCGGCGCGTTGAACCCCGCGGCCGTCCATCCGTCGACCTCGCTCGCCAAGGAGCGGCCCGGGTGCCGGAACTCCGGCGGCATCACCCCGATGATCGTGTAGAGATCACTGTCGAGGCGAATTTTCTTGCCGATGGCATTTGGGTCGCCTCCGAATGTTCGCCGCCAGAAACCGTCGCTGAGTACAACCCCATCGATGAACCCCGGCCGCTCATCGTTTTGGGTGTACAGGCGACCTAGCTGGGGTCGCGCCGCCAACATCCTAAAATAATTAGTGCTCGTCGCCAGCAGCTCGATGCGCTCCGGATGGTCCCCGCCGGTAACATTTGCATCGGTGGGCCACATCGCCGAGAGATCCTGGAAAAGGTCGGATTTGTCGCGCAGATCCCATAATTCCAGTGCCGACATACCGACATCGCGGCTGTCCGAGCCTCGCAAATCGTCGAAGACGCGCACGAGTTGCTCAGGATGCGGGTACGGTAACGGATTGAGCAACACCGCCCGCACGACCAATATCGCGACCGCTGCGAAGCCCGGATTGCGCCATAACCTGCGCGCCGCGTAGCGGAAGTTGTTTCCAAATCCCTCTATCCAGCCAAAGCTGTCCATTGCCCGATCTCCTTCAAGCGAATTCTCGTCTAAGAGCTGCGTTGGGGGGCGGCGCGCGGCGAATTGAACTTCATGACGCCCTCGGCAATCGGCGTGACGTGACCGCCCACGTAGATGCCGTCAGCAGCCTGCTCTCCCTGAATTTCGACATGCAGGAAACTCCGGCGGCCCATTTTTGTCCCTTGTTCGCTCACGAAGCGCGTGCCCGCCTTACCCGACACCAACTTGTGCCGGATCATGTAGGCCGCCAGGGGCCCGGTTGAACTGCCCGTGGCCGGGTCTTCGACGACCCCATATTCAGGGGCAAACATCCGCGAATAAGCACCCTCAGGCGTTGGCGTGAACAAGAACACGCAGAAGGGCTCGCTCTCCCCTCCCTTGAGAGCTTTCAGGCCCGCCAGATCAAGCCAGGCACGACCGACTGCAGCTTTATCTTGAGCGGCAACAATCACCGTGGGATTGCCGGCGTTCAGGAGCCGCGGTTCTATGGGAAGAAGGTCCTGCGGTTCCAGCCCGAGCGCTGCTGCACAGAGACCAAAGTCATAACATCTTCCTTCGCGAATCGGAGGCGTGCGCAACCAAATCATCGGCCGTGCACCGCTGTCAATACGGATAGGAACGGGGCCGATCTTCTCTTCCACGACGAAGGCGCTGATGTCTTTCGGAACAATGCCCTCTTCGAGCAATACGAAAGCGCTGCCAACCGTAGGATGCCCGGCGAAAGCCATCTCCTTTGCCGGTGTAAATATCCGCAGACTTGCCGCGCAATCCTTGCGCGTTGCCGGAAGCACGAAGGCGGTTTCCGCCAGGTTCAGTTCCCGGGCGATCTTCTGCATGGTGGTTGCGTCCAGGTCGGACGCGTCCGGGAATACCGCCAGCGCATTGCCCTCGAGCGCCTCCGTCGTGAAGACGTCCACCACTTTGTAGCGATAGGACTTCATTTATCGTCAACCTCCGCGATCAAGTCGATCTCCACACAAGAGCCAAATGGGATCTGAGCGACGCCGAACGCTGCGCGAGCGTGTGCTCCGCCTTCGCCGAAAACCTCAACTAGCAGCTCTGACGCTCCGTTTGCGATCAGATGCTGCTCCGTGAAAGCGGGCGAACTGTTGACGAGGACCAGTAGCTTGACGATCCGCTCGATCCGGTTGAGGTCGCCGACGGCCGCGTTCAGCGTGCCAATGAGGTCGATAGCCACTCCTCGCGCGGCCTCTTTTCCTTGTTCGATCGTGACGTTCACTCCAAGCTGGCCCACCCATGGAGCGCCATCCTTCTTGGCAATATGGCCGGAGAGAAACACGAGGCTGCCAACGCGCACAAAGGGCAGGAACGCCGCCACTGGGGCTGTTGCCTCAGGCAGCTTAATCTTCAAAGCAGCCAACTTATCGTAAACCGACAAACCGTTCTCCTTCCGC
>JBEKOZ010000770.1:0-2740 GCA_049521275.1 Bryobacteraceae bacterium
TTATTTTCGGCGCCGCCCACCTCGACAACGGACCCCAACCGCTGCCCAACTGGCGCTACATGATCCTCGCGACCATCGCCGGCGTAGCCTATGGAATCGTTTTCCGCAGATCATCCACGGTGCTCTCCTCAGCGACGCTGCACATGCTCGTCGATTGGACCAAACACTTCTTCTTTTAGAAGTACCGACTCGCAAACGTCAAAAATGTTGGCCAATTCGGTCCCGGAGTGTGGCCTCCGCTATGCTGCCGAAACGCGACATCGCCGTCGATCAATGCCGTTTCGATCGGAGGAAACTCCGTCGTCCCCATGTCCTTCTTCCCCAGCAGCCTGTACACCGGACCCGCCCCCACCGCGGCCAGGAACATTCCCTTCGCGTCCACCCATCCGTCGCCCTGGTTAGCCGCGCCCGCGCTGATGAACTCCGGACGAGGCGCCGCGAGCGCCACCAATTCATGAGCGTCTACCGGGAGATCATTCCAGTTCAGAGGCCCCGCGTATTTGATGAAATTGCCCGCCATCCAATGATATTCACCGGTCCCCGCGACGTTCTCCACCATCTCGCCCCAATTACGCCGATGCAGCTTGACCCCTCCTTCGCCCGACGAACTGACGAACGCAATCGCGAAACGTGAATCGTACGCCATCGCGACCGCCGTCGCCTTGCCGTATCGCGAATGGCCCTCGATGCCCACCCGCTTCGCATCCACCGACGCGTCGGTCTCAAAATAATCGAGCGCCCGGCTCGCTCCCCAAGCCCACGCCCGCAATGCGCCCCAGTCGTCCACCTTGCGCGGCTGTCCCTTGTTGACCAGCCCGATAATCCCTTGCGTCAGCCCCGCGCCATTATCTGCCTGGATACTATTCGGCACAATAATCGCGTAGCCCCATCCCTTCGCCAGCACTTGTTGCTGCCACGTCGGACCCGGCGGCGGAGGCGGCGCGGGCCCGCGTCCACGGCCTGGGAACGGTCCGATAAATCCAAACTCCATGATCACCGGAACTTTCCCTGTCGCATTCGCCGGCGTGGTCAGCGAGAGCTGAATATCCACGGTAATTTCCGGAAACGAGGAATTGTCGACATGACCAACCAGCTTCTTCACCACCACCGGCACGTCGCCGTTCATTTCTTTAACCGCGCTCGTGACCTCCCACTTCACCCCCGGCGTCACCCTCGGCACGCGACCATAAATCTCGCGATCGAAATCCTCGACAATCTCCGGACGCCTCAGTTTCCACCACATCTCCGCCGTCGTGACCCTCTTGCCGTTTTTCAACACCAGCGGATCCGGCAGATCGGGATATGGATTGGCCTTCGCCTCATCGTAGTTGGCGTAATTCGCCGCCTCCGGATGATTCCCGTCGGCCCCATGCCGCAGCTCCGCGATGTGCAGCAAGTCCATCAATCGCCGATGATCCTCCTCGGCCGTCAGCGTCACCACCTGGTAGGCGCGCATCGCCGCCGCCGCCGAGAACAATGCCAAAACAGTTCGTCTCATCGCTTCTCAGTCTACTTTCTTCGGCGCTCCCACCATCTCCAGGCGCACTCTGGTGCCTCCGTGCTGGTCGCCGCCTACCGATATTTCGAACACCCCCGGCTCGACCATCTTCGACCCATCGGCCGTCACGTGTGCGAACTGCCTGGGCTGAATCACAAATTGCACCGTCTTCTTTTCCTTCGCCAGCAGCGCGACGCGCCGGAACGCTTCGAGCGACCGGATCGGCCACGCCTGCGTTGCACCCACGCGCGATATATACAGCTCCACCACCTCTTCGCCCGCCACCGTCCCGGTGTTTTCCACCTCCACCGAAACCCTGATGGTATCGCCCGCATTGGCCCGTTCCGGTACGCCGAAGTTGTGATAATCGAAGGTCGTGTAACTCAGCCCATAGCCGAACGGGAACAGCGGCTCGCCCGTAAAATAGCGGTAGGTCCTGCCCTTCATGCTGTAGTCCGAAAACGGCGGCAGCTGATCGGCCGATTTATAAAACGTGACCGGCAGCCGCCCGGCGGGATTGTAATCGCCGAACAAAACGTCGGCCAAAGCCGCGCCTCCGGCCTGTCCCGGGTACCACGCCTCCACGATCGCCGGAATATGATCGGCCGCCCAGTTCACCGCGACCGCGCTTCCGTTCAGCAGCACCAGCACCACAGGTTTTCTCGTGGCCGCAACCGCTTTCATCAACTCTTCCTGCGTGCGCGGGATGCTCAACGCCACGCGGTCTCCGCCTGAAAATCCCTCCACCGGAACTTTCATTTCCTCGCCTTCGAGCCGCGGCGATAATCCCAACACCAGCACCACCGCATCCGCCTGTTTCGCCGCTGCGACCGCTTCCTCGGTCGATGGCGTACCCGGCTTCGCCCACAACAGCCGGATGCTGGCGTCGTTCGAGAACTCGTGATAATCCAGGCGAATCGCGTAGAGCGTCCCGGCTTTCAGTTCCACCGGCGCGTACCGATACGCGCCTTCATGAATCCCGCTGAACGTGACAATCTGCTTGCCGTCGATCGACAGCTCCCACGCATTCATCCCGATCGCGCCGATTTGATAAGTCCCACTCACCGGCGCCGTGATGTAGCCGGTCCAGCGCACGCCGAAGTCGTCGGCATTCATGTCCGCGCGCGGCGCGCCTTCCCACCATTCGAAATCGACCTGAGGATCCACGCGGCTGAACAAAACTTTCGAGCCGGAGTTCTGTGGCGCCCGCCCGCGCGGCCGATGCGCCTTGCCGTCGAAGTC
>JBEKOZ010000771.1:0-2736 GCA_049521275.1 Bryobacteraceae bacterium
GCGGATGTTGCGGTTGTGCGCATTTTGTGCCCACTCCACGCGTTTAAGTGTTGTTCAGCTTTGCTCGGACGAAGTACCGCGTGCCCCGGAACTCTTTGATAACTCGCACCAATGCGTAACGGTTAACAACCGCTGTGCATACCACTATGTCTCTGAAAATAAGGCGGTTGCTGATTCGTAATCAGCAGATCGCCGGTTCGACTCCGGCGGGTGGCTCCAGAAACCTAATAGCTTAACAGTAACGAAAATTTCGAGGAACAGTATCTCTATGCGCGCGTCTTACTGTTTACCCGAGGTGTCTGCCATGCACGACTTACGCTACGCCTTTCGCCTGATCCGCCAGAATTGGGGATTCTCGCTGACGGTGATTGCGATCCTGGCCCTCTGCATCGGGGCCAACACGGCCGTTCTTGCCGTGGTCAACGGAGCCATGCTGCGGCCGCTGCCTTATCCTGAGCCCGACCGGCTGACGCAAATCGTCACCAAGTTCTACTTTGAGGGCAAGGAGGGCTCGGCGGATAACCACAACGGCGCGACCTGGGAGGGGATTCGCGATCATGCATCCTCGCTCGATGCCGCTGTTTATTCGCAGGGTTCGGGCGGAATCAACCTGGGCGTCAATGGCACCGGCGTCTATGTCAGGCAGCAGCGCGTGTGCGCGGGATTTTTCAGCGTGCTGGGCGTCCGCCCGTTGATGGGACGTGAGTTCATTGCCGAAGAAGACCGCAAAGGCGGGCCGCCGGCGGTCCTGCTGAGCCACGCCCTCTGGCAGAAGTATTTCCGTGGGGACCCAAGCGTGATCGGCCGAGGCATCCTGCTCCGCGGGGAGCCCTACACCGTGGTCGGAATCATGCCCGCCGGCTTCCGCTCCGATGCGAAGGCCGATGTATGGACGCCCCTGCGCCCTTCCCGGGCGGGCGAAGGCGGCGGCTTTAACTATCAGATCCTCGCGCGGCTCCGGCCCGGGGCCACCTGGCAGGAAGCCTCCGGACAGCTTGCGGCGATTACTCAGGACCTGCAAAAAGAAAGGATGTTCAATCGAGATCCCGGCACGCGCCTCGACATCATCCCTCTCCTTCAGGGCCGCACCAGCAACCTGCGGCAGCCGCTGATGCTGTTGTGGTCCGCGGTGGCGTTCGTGTTCGTACTCGGCTGCGTGAATATTGGCGGCATGCTGCTCGCGCGCGCGTCCGGCCGCGTCGGGGAGATTGCGACCCGGCTTGCTTTGGGCGCTCCCTTCTCGCGCATCGTGCGCCAGTTGCTGATCGAGAGCACCATGCTGGGCTTGCTCGGCGGCCTTGCGGGCGCGCTTGCCGGATGGGGAGCCCTCGCCGGGCTGCGCGAGTTCGGCGCGCTGACGTTTCCATTCCTCGAAACGGTGGAACTCGACTGGCGCGTGCTGGCGGGAACGCTGCTATTGACGCTGATCGCGGGCATCGCGTTCGGCCTCGCTCCGGCGTGGCAGGCGACGCGCGTCGATCTGCGGTCGGCGCAATCGGGCAGCCGCGGGATCGCCGGACGCAAGCGATTCCTTTCCCTGGGAGCTCTCGTCGGAGGGCAGGTTGCGCTGACCGTGCCGCTATTATTCGGCTCCGGGCTGTTCCTGCACACCTTCGTCCATCTGTGGAATCTGAATCCCGGCTTCGATCCGAATCACGTCCTCACCGCCAAGTTTTCCCTCCAGGACGCGCGCTACACCACTGCGGCGCAGATGACCCGGCTTTACGATAAAGTCTTCGTACGACTCCATGAAACTCCTGGAATCGAAGCTGCCGCGGTGGCGCTCTCCCTACCGTATGAGCGCGCTCTGAACGACGGCGTGAAAATTCCCGGCGTGGAACGCGAAGTCATCACCAACCTGACTTACGTCACGCCCGAGTACTTCGCCGCTCTGCGCATTCCCGTGCTGCGCGGCCGAGCGTTCTCCGCAGCGGATTCCGTGGATTCCGCCAAAGTCTGCATCGTCAACCAGGCCTTCGTGAAGCACTATTTGAAGAATGGCGACGCTCTGGGCCAGCCGCTCAGCGACGGCGTGATTGTCGGCATCGCCGGCGATGTGCTCGAAGCTGAAGCCGGATGGGGCGAGTTCGGACCTGTGTCCGCCGTCCCCGAGGTTTACATTCCGGCGACCCAAGCCTCCGCGGTGAGCCTGCTGCACACCTTCATGTCGCCCAGCTGGATCGTGCGCAGCTCGCTCGGCGGCCCGGAGGTTGCCAGGGCGATGGAAGACGCCGCGCGCTCGGCCGATCCCCTGTTGCCGATGGCGGCCTTCCGCTCCGTGCGCGACCTGAAGCTCGAATCGCTCGATTTCCAGCGCTTCCTGGCCGCCGTCGCGGGCGCCATTGCGGGTCTTGCCATGGTGCTCTCCGCCATGGGAATTTACGGGCTCATCTCCAATCTGGTTACGGAGCGGACGAAGGAACTCGGCATCCGGATGGCGTTGGGCTCGGGCGCCGGTAAGGCGGTCGAGGTCGCACTGAGGCCGGGGCTGCTTTGGGTGCTCGGCGGGGTGGCCGTGGGCTCGGTGGCGGCGCTGGGACTCGAACGATTCCTGAAGAGTTACCTATGGGGAGTGCAGCCGGGCGACCCGCTTACGCTCGTTGGGGTGGGTATCGGATTGTTGGCCGCGACCGCGCTCGCGAGCCTGATCCCGGCGTCTCGGATTGCGCGATTGAATCCGGCGGATACGCTGCGGAGCGAGTAAGGTATTTGTTGGCATATGGTCGCCGAGTCCCC
>JBEKOZ010000772.1:0-2733 GCA_049521275.1 Bryobacteraceae bacterium
CCGCTCTCCGCAGACCCCACATATTACGCGGCCTTGCAGCAGCGCCGGGCCCTCACGTGCTGGCCCAGCCTTCCGTGCTCTGCCGAACCCCAGTGCATTCTCAGCAAGACGCTTTTGATTCGCTTCAAACAGATCCCAACTGATGTAGCCGACATGGACATCCGGAATCACGAACTGCCACTCTGACCGCGGAACCCTGATCGTGCTGTGCTTGCCGTCGGGTAAAAGGCGAGTGCGGACGCGACCGTAGACGAACGCGCCGGCATAACGAGGGTTATGCAACACCTGGAGGATTCGAGAATGCGCCGCCCGCACCCAATGCAACTCGCCCTTGTTTATTCCCTTGCGAATGCGGCGAGGGAAGCGGAGACCTTGCTCGCGGAACAGCTTCGTTGTTTGCATCGCCGATCCGGTCCGGTCGAAGGTCTCAAAAATCAGGCGTATCGCAGCCTGTACTTCCGTGTCAGGATCGAGAGTCAGAGCGCCGTCGTCCCGATACACCAAGCCGATGGGCGGTCGCATCTCGAGTTCACCGCGTCGAGCTTTGTTGATCATCCCGCCTCGCATCCTCGCTTTGAGAAAGTGCAGTTCCGCTTCTGACATGGTCCCTTTTAAACCGAGCAGAAGCCGGTCATTAAAGTTCGCCGGGTCATAGATTCCATCCTCGTCAAGAATGAGCGCGCCGGCCAGCGAACACAACTCGATCAGCCGATGCCAGTCGGCGGAGTTGCGGGCTAAGCGTGAGACCTCCAACCCCATCACCAGCCCTGCCTTCCCAAGGGCGACCTCACTGACCAACTTCTGAAACCCGGCTCGGCCGACGGATTGTGAGCCCGACTTACCAAGGTCACAGTCGAGCACGTGAATGCGTTCAAGCGGCCAGCCCAGCGCAACTGCGCGATCACGCAAGGCATACTGGCGTTGCGTACTCTCCGTATTCTCCAGGACCTGGCGCGGCGTGGACTGTCGAACATAAAGATAGGCGTCGCGCTTAAGATGCTGCTGAGTCACTTTCAGTTCAGGCATGTAGAAAACCCTCCTGTCGAGCGCTGAGAATCAGACTTGCTACCAGACGGACGATTTCGACTCCAAACGAGTCGAGGACTGACGCATCGATCCCAGATTGCAAATCGGATTCGGGCACACGGGCCGGCACCGCCGCGAGCCTGCTCTGGGCCCACGACGCGAAGCCACAGCGCACGAGAACACCGCGGCCTTCCAGGTGTCCTCCTCGTCCGTCCGGTTGGATTACTTGTCGGCGAAGCCCTTCGTAGGCTTCGACAGTCCCCGTCGGAATGGGTGCGGTTATGCCGGATTGCGCGGTTTTTTTTTGCTCGCCAACGCCCGCTCCAGACTGCGGCGGTGAACCGTGATACTGAACTTTTCCTGAACGGCTTGGACACAGGCGACAGTCGTCAAGCCTGGCTCGGCAGATCGCAAGGTTCGCACGTACTCGATGACCTCGGCGGATAGCTTGTGCCCTTCTTTGGGGCCCCGGTGTTTGGGAAGCAGGCCGATCAGGCCATCTTGATGGAATGCAGCCTGGGCCTGGTAGACGGTGGGGCGCGAAACGCCAAACTTGGCAGCCACATCCACGACCGAGACTTCCTCCACAATATGTCGGCGCAGCATCTCGTAGCGGACCTGAAGTAGATCCTTGGGATCGAAGAAAGGATTCTCTTTGAAAAGAGCGTCGGAAACAGGGCCGGGGCGAGAGTTGAGGGTGCCAGTCCGCTTCAACTCCATTGTTTTGTGATCGGGCTTTTTCAGTTTGGCCATCCGATCCCTCGGTGTTCAGTATGTAAGTACTATTATGCCTCATATGCATCCACGGTCAAGTGTAAAGTGAGAAGGGAGCCGCTCTCGGCGCGCTCTTGACTGGCTTATTGTTGGCATGCGAGGCACCGCAGGCACATTAGAATGCCATCGGCTGTATATCCCCTGCGGCAAAGTTCTTCTGCCATATGCGGCAATATTACCTTTACACCTCATGCTTCTCCTTGGCGCCTTGTTTGAACCGATCGAAAAGACGCCGCAGCTCCAGAAGGTCGTCCACCCGAAACGCTGATTGTCCGGCGGAGACGCAATCGAAGGCATCTTTCAAGACCACGTCGGTCACGTTGGTTAACAAGGATTTAAGCTTCCCGCCGGGGTCGTAATAGAAGACCCGATCCTCACCCCAGGTGAGCTTTCGCGTGACCAGTTCGTACTCGGCCCCACGAAGCGGATGAAAGGGATGGGTGATGCGGAATCGGCTTGCCGTGGATCCCACACAACCTGCATTTGATGACTCTCGGCAAGGCCAAGGTCGAATCGGGCGTTCAGTTGGGGGAGCGCTGGATCATCGCGGCGCTGCGCCATCGAAAGTTCTTCTCGATCCAAGAACTGAACCAGGCCATCCGCGAGCTGCGCGACCGCATCAACCAGCGGCCATTCCGCAAGCGCGAAGGCTCGCGGGCGTCGCAGTTCGCGGCTCTGGACAAGCCCGCGCTGAATCCTCTGCCCGCCGAGCCGTTCGATCTCAGCCAGTGGTCCCGCGCACGGGTCAACATTGACTATCACATCGTCTTCGATACCAACTACTACAGCGTTCCTTACAACCTGGTGCAGGAACTTGTGGAAGTGCGCTCGACGCCCACGACCGTCGAGATTTTCCACAAGGGCCAGCGCCTGGCGTCACACCTACGAGCGCGCGGTCATGGGCACACCGTCACCATTGCCGAGCACCGTCCA
>JBEKOZ010000773.1:0-2728 GCA_049521275.1 Bryobacteraceae bacterium
ACGGACGAAATCGTGGCGAAGAACTGGTGCGGCGTAGCGATGCGCAGACCGGTTCGCCGCGCGACTTCCGGCGTAAAGTGCTTTGTGTTGTTTGTCAGCAGCCAGTCGGGCTTGGCCGCGATGGCTGAGAGCAAGACCGGCAAATCGGCAAGGTGGCGAATGAGACCGAAGTTTGAGCGGACTGTTTCCCCGTCCGGTTTCGCGACCAATTCTGCAGCGCTCAACTGAAGGAAGTATCGATAAGCCGAGAGAGGATTCTCCGGATCGTCAGGCAAGAATCCTTCAGACAACGGGAGGAGATTGCGTTCAACTTCGACGCGAACTGATTCCGCGAGGACGAGCTTGCAAATCCGTGAGGCGCAGATAGACAGAACCGCCTTGTCCAGGCCCCATCGAGCCATAAATCCACACATGATCACGTTGGAGTCAAGAAACAGGCGAGGCTTGGATGGCCCAATCATCTCGCTCGGCGTTCGGCGGAGCGGCGCTTGGCGGCCGGCTTCGGTTTGACATCGCCGTACCACTCATCGAACAACTCCTGGCGTGTTTTCTCTAGAGATTTGACGATCGACTCCGGCGTCGCGCCGGCGCTACGCAATGCTCCGCCGATTGCGTCGCAGATGCGATCGACGCGATCCTGCTCGGGAATCAGGATAAGCCCGTTTCCCATGCGCAGGACCGTAACCGGCGCGCCCGGCTTTAGCCCCAGATCGTCGCGGAACTGCTTGGGGACCGTGAGCTGGCCTTTTTCACCCATGCTCGTGGTGGCCAGAAATTCGACGATGGGGGTTGTGGCGGCCATGGAATTCCCTCCGGTAGGAATATCCTACCAGACGGTCCGGAGGCACAGTAAATTCGGAACTTAATCTCCCGCGACGCGCTCCAGAAACGAGTCGAAATCCTCAAGCCGCGCGTATTCGATGATCACCCGCCCGCGGCCATTCTTGTCTTCAATGTGGACCTTGAGACCAAGCGCGCGCTGCAGACGCTCCTCAGCGTCACGCACGTTCGGGTCGACGGGCGGCTCCGGCCTGGGTTCTTTTTGGGCCTTGCGCTCGGGATTCAGAAGGCCCTGGACATACACTTCAGTCTGGCGAACAGAAAGCGAAGATGTTGCGATCTTCTGAGCGGCCTTTTCGATCTCCTCTGCTCCTTCGAGCGCGAGCAGCGTGCGTGCATGACCAAAGCTGAGTTCGCCGATTTCGACGCGCTCCTGGACGGAAGACGGTAACCTCAACAATCGAAGAAAGTTAGAGACCGAGGCGCGGTCCTTTCCGGTCCGCGTCGCCATCTGCTCCTGGGTCATGTGAAACTCGCGCGAGAGGCGGTCGAAGGCGCGCGCCTGCTCCATCGGGTTCAGGTCGGCGCGCTGCAGGTTTTCGACGATGGTGATCTCCATCGCCTGCTCGTCGGAAACCTGGCGCAGGATGGCGGGGATGGTCTGTTTTCCGGCGCGCTTTGACGCCAGCCAGCGACGCTCGCCGGCAATGAGCTGGAAGCGTCCGTCGGCCTGCGGACGAACAAGGATGGGCTGCACTACACCGTTGGCGACGATGGAGGCCGCCAGCTCGGCAAGCTGCTCTTCATTGACGCTCGAGCGCGTCTGAAAGGGATTGCGATCGATCTGCTCGAGCGGGATCTCGCGCGGCTTGCCGCCTTCGGCTTCGGCTGCGGGCGAGGCCGGCGCAGCAATGCGCGGTAGCAGGGAGTCCAAGCCTTTGCCCAGGGCGCGGCGTTTTGTATCGGGAGTTGCAATTGTCATGGATGAAAAATCCTCACAAATAGGAAGGCAAACGACTGGAACAAAATGGTGCAGTAAGATGCGGCTCAATTAAGAGCGGCCGCTCAGGAATATGGCCAGAAGCGGACCTTAGCCTCGGGTTGCGCAGCAGCAGCAGCTTTTCGCTGCGCGGCTCGGGGAATCTCAATGCGATTGCGCGCCAGGAACTCGCCGGCCAGCTCAAAGTAGGCCTGCGTGCCACGGGATCGCGGATCATAAAGTGCTACCGGCTTGCCGTGGCTGGGCGCTTCAGCCAGGCGGATGTTGCGTGGGATCACCGTGTGAAAGAGCCGGTCCTTGAAATACTCGCGCAGGGTCTCGGTCACCTGCTGGGCCAGATTGGTGCGGTCGTCATACATGGTGAGCAGGATGCCTTCGATGTTGAGCGCCGGGTTGTACGCCGCGCGTACACGCTCGAGGGTGGAAATCAGCTCGGTGACGCCTTCGAGGGCGAAATACTCGGCCTGCATGGGGACGATGAGGGTGTCGGCCGCGGCAAGTGCGTTGAGGGTAAGCAGATCGAGCGCCGGCGGGCAGTCGAGGATCACGAGATCATAGTTCCCTTTGAAGGGTTCGAGGGCGTTGCGAAGACGGAGAGCGCGATCAGTGGCGCTGGCGAGTTCGACGTTGGCGCCGGTCAGGTTCTTTGAACCGGGCAGAATCCAGAGTGATTCGACCTGGGTGGGCAGGATCACCTGATCAGCCGGGGAGTCGCCCATGAGAACGTCATAGATGGAATGGCGGTTGTCATCGCGCTGGAAACCGAGGCCGGAAGTCGCGTTCGCCTGGGGGTCGCAGTCCACCAAAAGGGTCTTGAGGCCCTCAATGGCGAGGCTGGCGGCGAGGTTGATGGCAGTCGTGGTTTTACCGACCCCGCCTTTTTGGTTGACCACTCCCAGAACTTTACCCATGAGTATCCAGAGTAAAAGGGGAGGGGGGCTTTGGCAG
>JBEKOZ010000774.1:0-2718 GCA_049521275.1 Bryobacteraceae bacterium
GTCCCTTCAGCCTCTTTCCAGGTAGAGTCTGGATCGTATGTCCTCATCGAGTTGGCAATCACTTCGGTCGTTGTTCCGAGGTCTCGCTGATATACCACCCCATCGCTCCCGACGATGAACGTCATCACGCCGGATGAACGGTATTCCGCCGGATAGGCCACGAAACCAAATCCCTCGGTCATCTTGCCGCCTACGACGTAGTGCTTTGCGCCGCCCCGGGCATGTTTCCCCTGCATCGTCAGGATATGGAAGTAGTAACCGCGATAAGGCGTCGGGGCGCCGCGCCCTCCGGGCGCATAGCCTTGAGAAACCGCGTTCGCCACCAGCGGTCCGATGGGACTCAGGGGTTCGCCGGCAGCCGCCTTCCAATAGAGACCGTTATGTTGCCCTTCATCGCTGAAGATGGCCTGGGCATACTGCGAGTGCTGCGCGTCGTGGTATTCGTGTTAACTTGTTCGGGAAACGTAGAGGCCGCCAGGATCTGCGCCACCAGCGAATCCGGGTACAGCGCGATCGGCGCGACCAACTGCTGCAGCTGGTCGGGAGTTTCTTGAGAGTACGGAGGAGCTTGCGGGGCTTGCGCGTCTTGATCGGCGCACAGAGTCTTGGGCCAGATCGCGAGCAAAAAAGCCGATGACAGGAGGCAAACCACAATCTGCGTGCCCAGCCCGGACCTCGGGCACCTTGCGGGAGTGTGCGCAATGGCCAGCATCTTAACCTCTCTGCTCACTTTCATATCCACTTGCCGCGGCGTATCTTCCAATCGACCCATGCATCTGTAATTGTGACCTAAACCTGTGGCTTCGATCTAGAGTCGGAGTACGCGCCGGGCGAAATATCGACCGGTAACTGCAGCAAGAACCGAGGTGCCACATCCCATGGACATCCTGACCACACGCAAAGACGGCATCCTGACAATCGAGTTGAATCGGCCACAGAAGAAGAACGCCATCACCGCTGAAATGTACGGCGCGCTCGCCGACGCCTTGATTGAGGCGCGTGAGGCGCCCGCAGTGCGCGCCGTGATGATCGCCGGTAAGCGCGACGTGTTCACGGCTGGCAATGATTTGCAGGATTTCATGGACCACCCGCCCAGTAGCGACGACAGCCCGGTGTTTCGCTTTCTTAGGGAGATCAGTCACGCCCCTAAGCCGCTCGTCGCGGCCGTGTGCGGGCCGGCGGTTGGTGTGGGCACGACCATGCTGTTGCACTGCGACTTGGTGTTCGCGGGAGACAATGCCCGGTTCAGTCTGCCGTTTGCACAATTGGGCCTGGTGCCCGAGGCGGCCTCGAGCCTGCTCTTGCCGGAGCTTTTTGGCTACCAGCGCGCCGCTGAGCGCCTGTTGCTGGGCGAACCATTCGGAGCCGACGAGGCACTCCAGATGGGCCTCGTGAGCGCTGTACTGCCCGCCGATACGGTGCTCGGGCATGCGCGGCTCCAAGCGGACAAGCTGGTGGCCCTGCCGGCCGCGGCAGTGCGTGCAACCAAGCGCCTCATGAAGCACGGTCGGATCGCAGCGATCGAGTCGCGCATGCTCCTCGAGGGCGTGGAATTCCGCGAGCGGCTGCAATCGCCCGAGGCGCGGGAGGCGTTTACGGCGTTTTTTGAGCGGCGCCGACCGGACTTTTCGCGGTTTGACTGAATTACCGGTTGGTAGCGGCGCCCACATCATAATTCCTTCGAGGTCGCTCATGTCACTCCAAGACAAGACGCTGTTTATTAGTGGTGGCTCGCGGGGCATCGGGCTGGCGATTGCGGTACGGGCCGCGTCCGAGGGGGCCAATGTGGTGATCGCTGCAAAGACCGACCAGGAGAACCCGCGTCTACCCGGCACGATCTACTCGGCGGCCAAGGAGATCGAGGCGGCCGGGGGCCAGTGCCTGCCGCTCAAGGTGGACATCCGTGACGAATCGCAAGTGGTCGAGGCGGCCGCAGCAGCATGCGAGCGTTTCGGCTCGATCGATGTGTTGATCAACAATGCTAGCGCCATTAGTCTGACAGGTACCGAAGCGACGCCGATGAAGCGCTTTGACCTGATGTTTGGGGTCAACGTGCGCGGCACTTTCCTGTGTACGCAGGCCTGCCTGCCCGCACTGAAGAAGTCTGGTGAGATCGGACGCAATCCCCACATTCTGACGCTTGCGCCGCCTCTCAGCATGGAGCCGCACTGGTTTGCGCAGCACACCGCCTACACCATGGCCAAGTACGGAATGTCGATGTGCGTGCTGGGACACGCCGCGGAGTTCAGACCTTATGGCATCGCTGTCAATGCGCTTTGGCCGGCTACAGTGATCCAGACTGCCGCACTGCAAATGATTCCAAGTATCCAGCCGGAACATTGCCGGACGCCTGCGATAGTGGCGGACGCGGCCGCGCTGATTCTTGTCAGCGACGCGCATGACGGTGGCAATAGCGGCAACTTCTACATTGATGAGCAGGTGCTCGCCGCTCACGGAGTCAATAACTTCGAGTCCTACTCGGTGGTCCCCGGGAGCAAGCAACTCCTTCCCGATCTGTTCCTGTAGGAGCCAAAAGCTCAATACGTTCAATGCGTTATTTTCGACGCGAACCCGCCTCTATGTGCGCCAGCGCACCGACGGTCTCGATATGGAGGGCGGATGATTTCCTCGGTTGAGTGATCTGCTACCCATCTGAGTGTCTCCTGAGGGCACCGCTGGCCACCTTGAGATGCAACCTTGATCGGAACAAAAAGGGGA
>JBEKOZ010000775.1:0-2714 GCA_049521275.1 Bryobacteraceae bacterium
GCAATACCCGAAGCCCGATGCGACGGTCTATATCAGAACCACGGGCGAACCCTTGCAAGTCGCGGCCGCAGCGCGGGCCGAAGTTCAGAAAATAGACCCCGCGCAAGCCATTTTCGACGTGAAGAGCATGGAACAGCGCATCGCCGAAGAGACGTCGGGCGTACGCGCTTCCTCGTCCAGCATGGTCATGTATGCGTTCATCGGGTTGTTCCTCGCGGCCAGCGGGATTTACGGGGTGATCTCTTACTCGGTGGCGCGGAGGACGCATGAAATCGGCGTGCGGATGGCGCTGGGCGCGGACCGGGGGACGGTGCTGCGCATGACGCTGCGGGATGCGCTGGTGATTGGCGGGATCGGGCTGGGGATCGGCGTTCCCGTCGCATTCGCCATGATTCGCGCGATGTCGAGCGCGCTCTACGGCGTGGTCCAGCTTGATGCCGCGACGTTTTTTGGGCTAACGGTGATCCTGGCGATTTGCGCGGCGGCTGCCGGATACATCCCGGCGTGGCGCGCGTCGCGGCTGGACCCGGTGACGGCGCTGCGGAACGAATGAAAGCAAATTCGAGGGCGGTGCGGACCCCGTCAACTAGGTATCCGCACCGCTAAGAGATTGACGAGACCCCTTCGCCAACCTCTTTGGCTTGAATATATGGCTCCGGGTCGCCGGCGGCGTTGGGTGCACGTGGTAAGTCGCGGGAAACGCGAGAGAAAGATTTTCGCGCAGCGCGGTTACGGTTGCGCTCGCAGATTCGTCTCTCTACTCTAATGAAGATGCAATCTCTCCCTATCCTTCTATGCGCCGCCTCCTTCTGCCTGGCCCAGACCGCTCCGAAAATAACGACTCCCAAGGAGTTTCTGGGCTTCAACCTGGGCGACGATTACATGATGGCGAGCTACACACAACTGGACAAGTACTGGCATAAAATCGCCTCCGAATGCGACCGCTGCAAGCTGGTGGATATCGGGCCCACCGAAGAAGGCAGGCGGCAGTACATGATGATCATCACGTCGCCCGAGAACATGAAGAAGCTCGATCATTACAAGGAAATCTCGGCCAGGCTCGCGCACGCCGAGGGACTTTCGGACGAGCAGGCGCATGCGCTGGCGCGCGAGGGCAAGGCGGTGGTGTGGATCGACGGCGGCCTGCATGCTAGCGAGACGGTCGGGTCGCAGCAGGAAATGGAAATGGTATATCAAATGGCCAGCCGCACCGATCCTGAAACCATGCGGCTGCTGAACGACGTGATCGGGCTGTACACGCTGGCCAATCCCGATGGGCAGGAACTTTGCGCGACCTGGTACATGCGCGAGAAAGATCCGCTGAAGCGGTCCTTGAGCGGTCTGCCGAGGCTGTACGCGAAGTACGTGGGGCACGACGACAATCGCGATTTCTACATGTCCAACATGAAGGAAACCACCAACATGAACCATCAGTTGTTCCTCGAATGGTTTCCGCAGATCATGTACAACCATCACCAGACGGGACCGGCGGGCGCGGTGATTTTCATGCCTCCGTTTCGCGATCCGTTCAACTATAATTTCGATCCGCTGATTCCGCTGGGGATCGAAATGGTGGGCACGGCGATGCACAGCAGACTGGTGGCCGAGGGCAAGGGCGGATCGGCGATGCGCACGGGCGCGAATTATTCGACGTGGTGGAACGGCGGGCTCCGGACCGTCACGTATTTCCACAACATGATCGGCATTCTGACCGAGATTATCGGCGAGCCGACGCCGATGCGGATTCCGCTGGTCGCCGACAAGCAGCTGCCGAAGGGCGATTGGCCGCTGCCGATCATGCCGCAGGAGTGGCACTACCGGCAGTCGATCGAGTATGAGATGACGAATAATCGCGCCATGCTCGACCTCGCGTCGCGGTATCGCGAGACGTGGCTGTACAACATTTATCAAATGGGCCGGAATTCGATTGAAAAGGGCAGCAAGGATACCTGGACGATCACTCCGAAACGCATCGCGGCGCTGGAAGCGGCAGCGGCGGCGGAAGCTCCGGCGGGCGGTCGTGGAGGACGCGGAGGCCGTGGCGGCGCGGCGGCCGCGGGCGGCGATATGGTTCCAGGCGGCGGAGGATTCGGCGGACGAGGCGGGCTTCCTGAGGAACTCTATGCCAAGGTTCTCCATGACCCGAAGTTTCGCGATCCGCGCGGCTATATTCTGCCGTCCGATCAGGCCGACTTTGCCAATGCCACCGAGTTCATGAACTCGCTGCTCAAGAACGGCATCACGGTGATGAAGGCGACGGCGGGGTTCACGGTGAACGGGAAAAATTATCCCTCTGGTTCTTATGTCGTCAAGACGGCGCAGGCGTTTCGGCCGCACGTGATGGATATGTTCGAGCCGCAGGATCATCCCAACGATTTCGCGTATCCCGGCGGTCCTCCGAACCGGCCTTACGATATCACCGGCTGGACGCTGGCGATCCAGATGGGGGTGACATTCGACAAGATTTACGAAGGCTTCGATGGGCCGTTCACCAAAGTCAGCGGACTGCTGCCGCCTCCGCCCGCGGCGGTGATGGGCTCGGTTTCGAAGCCGGCGGGTTACCTGGTGAGCCACAAGATCAACAATTCTTTCGTGCTGATCAACCGGCTTCTGGCTGCGAACTGCGATGTTTACTGGCTGAAGAAGGCGGTCACGGAGGAGGGCCAGGATCTGGGCACGGGTACGATCTGGATACCGGCGTCGACCAACGCGCT